>BEIP01000001.1 GCA_002898955.1 bacterium HR39
GAGGATGCGGCGGACCTCCGCCTTCGGAAGGCCTGTCTGTTGCGCCACGGTCCGCACGATGGAAGCCAGGGTCCCTTTCTTCAGCTCCTGGTGACGCGGGACCGTCACCGCCGCTCCGTCGTCCCGCTCGTAGCGGGCGTGAGAGCCCCTCACCCGCACCAACCGATAGCCCAATCGGCGGAGCTGTTGATCGATGTCCCGTGTAGTACTCACGGTGGAACTCCGAGAAGAAGAGTATGGTCCGCGCATTAGGTAGGTCCAGACGACCGCCGTGTCAACAGGGCTGGACCACAATGTCAACAGGAACGACCGATGTCACATCATGATCGAACGGATTTCGATGAATCCTGCACCCTCTTGCCCAACGTCAGGGCGCGTCCGCGATCCACCCCCGCCAGTGGTACCACAGCAGCCCCAGCCACTCGTGGGCGGCGCGGTCCAGCGTCCGCCAGTTGCGCGGCATGTCGATCACGTCCAGCCCCGGCCACGGATCGCGTGCGGCGAAGTCCACCGGCCAGGGGACGACCTCGAAGCCCACGGCGCGGAAGGCCGCCACGGCGCGCGGCATGTGCATGGCCGAGGTCACCAGCAGCCACACCTGGCCGGGGCGCGGATCGGCGATCTCGCGGGAGAACGACGCGTTCTCGCGGGTGTTGCGCGAGCGGGTCTCGAGCAGCAGGCGGGAGGTGTCGAAGCCGTAGCGCTCCAGGAAGCGGCGGGTGAGCTCCGCCTCGCTGCACTCGCCCGGATCCGGCTCCCAGCCGCCGCCGCTCACCAGCAGCTTCGCATCCACATGACGCCGCGCCAGCGCCAGCGCCTCCAGCAGCCGCTCGGCGGCGTCGTTCAGGGGCAGATCCGGTGCATCGCACGGTGCTCCGGCGCTGGTGTAGCCCCCCAGCACGACGATGCCGTCCACCCGCGCGGGTGGCGGATCGGGACGGGGATGGCGGGCCTCCAGCGGCGCGGCGAGCCACGCTCCCACCGGCAGCAGGCCGCAGGCCAGCAGCAGCGAGAGCGCCCCGGCGGTGATGCCACGGCCGAGGCGGGGAAGGCGGAGACCGAGCAGCAGACCGGCCAGCGCCAGCACCAGCAGGGCGTGCGAGGGATAGAGGAGGGCGCGCAGCAGGGCGTGCAGGCTCACGATGGTACTCCCATCACCCCAACCGGCGGCGGTAGACCAGAGCGGCGAGCGTCAGGCTCACCGCCGCGATCACCGCCATGGGCCAGATCTGTCCCCACAGTTCCGCGGACCCCAGCCCGCGCAGGAACACCCCGCGGATCACCACCAGCGCGTAGCGCAGCGGATTGGCCCAGGTGAGCCACTGGAGGAGGTCGGGCATGTTCCCGATGGGCACGGCGAAGCCGGAGAGGATGGAGGCGGGTGCGACGAACAGGAAGACCCCGACGATGGCCTGCTGCTGGGTGTGGGCGACGGCCGAGATGGCCAGCCCCCAGCCGGCGACCGACAGGGCGAAGACGAGGAGCGCCCCGTAGAGCGGCGCCACATCGCCGCGCAGCGCGGCACGCGCCGCCGGATGCGACCGCGTCTGCGGGTACCCGATCCCGGCGCCGGGACGGAGAATCGCAGCGACCGTCCGGACGCGGATGCGGCGTTGCGCGGGTCGCGAGGCCCGGTCCGTCGCCGGCGGACGCTTCCCGGAGGCGGCCACCCCCTCGACGGCGGGCGCCGGTCGTGGTCTCTCCCGCGGGCGGTGGCGGATGGAGGAACGGGACTTGAGCGCGAAGGACGCCGGAGTGCCGCGGCTCGGGCCGGAGCTGGACGCCGCCTCCTTCGAGCGCATCGCGCGCGAGGAGGTGCCCTATGCGGCGCTGCTCGACTTCACCGTCCCCACCTTCTCGCGCGAACGGGTGCGGGTGCGCTTTCCGGTCGGACCGCTGCTGCTGCGCCCGGGCGGCAGCGTGTGCGGCCCGGCGCTGTTCGCGGCGGCCGACATCGCCCTGTGGGGACTGGTGATGGCCTGGGTGGGACGGGCGGATCTCGCCGTGACGGTGGATCTCGATGTGCGCTTCCTCGCCAAGGCGCGCGGCAAGGTGCTGGTCGCCGAGGCGCGGCCGGTGCGGGCCGGGCGCACGCTGATCACCGGCGAGGTGCGGATCTGCGCGGAAGAGGAGCCTTAGCGCCCCCTCGTCTTCGCCCTGGGTAGCTACATCCTGCCGCGCGCCTGAGCGCGCCCCCCCGAAGGCAGCGCGCCCCGCGCGGCACGGGATGACGGTGCGTCCGTCCCGGACCCCGCGGGGCGCGGTGGGGCGGGGACTTACGCCCCCGCGCGGGCCTCGCGGCCGCGGCCGATGTGCAGCGCCCGCTCCAGCTTCTCGACGAGCTCGCGGAGCTTGCGGGCGAGCCACTCGGCGCGCAGCCGGCGGGCCCGGTGCATGATCTCGGCGATCTCGCGCCGCTCGAGTTCCTTGCGCTCCATGATCGCGTCCTCCGGCTTGTTGCGCTGCACCATAGATACGCGATGCACGCGGTCGGAGAACGCACGTGGGCTCATGGGGCCATGGCCCACACGCAGACGTCACGAGCAGGCGCATGGATGGCATGCATTCCTGCATGACAGGTCGTCACGAGCCGGCGACCGGAAGGCGCGCCAGCACAGCGAGGTCGAGCAGCCCGAAACGCGGCCGCAGGGCGAACGACCACTGCAGCGCACGTGCCCAGAGATCTTCGGCTATGCCGAGCTCGACCGGTGAACGTGGGAGTCCCGCGACGTCGAGCAGCTCCTCCGCCCGGCCGGGCGCGAGGCAGGTCGTGCGCCACAGGTGACGCAGATCCGCCCATCTCGCCGCGAGTGTTTTTTGCAGCGCGGCAACCCGCGCCGCATCATCCAGACCCTTGGCGCGGATGAAGGCGCGCGCCGCGCCGGCATGGGGGCCGAAGACCCGCGCGAGGCTTGCCTCGTCCATCCGCAGCGGCGCGAGCGCCGGCGGCTCGTCGCGCGCCAGCAGGCGGGCGGCGAGGCGCAGCATGTGGCGGGTGGCGAGGGCCACCTGCTCGCCGTGCAGCGAGCCGGGGTGCGGATCGGCGAAGACGTCGACGAAATGGGAGAGGGCATGCTCGCCCTGCGAGGCCGGAGCCGAGCCCTCCTCCATCAGCATGGCGAAGCTGCCGGCGAGCAGCCACACGACGAGCGCGCGCACCGCTTCGGCCTCGCCCGCCACCATGCCGGGGAGATGCGCGAGCGCCCGGGCTTCCGCCTCGCGCTGGAGCGCCATGGCCCGGGCCGGAAAGCGCGCGCCGAGCAGCACATGCTGCAGCCACAGGTCGAGCTCGACGCTGCTGCGGCAGAGGGCGTCACCGATGCCGGCGCGGCGCAGGCGTACGGGCGCCCGGGCCAGCACGTCGAGATCGAAGAAGGCGGCACGCGGCGGCGGCACGGGAAGCGAGCCCTTGAGTCCGGCCCGCGCGAGCGAGGCGGTGGCGGTCACCCAGCCGTTCATGCTGGGCGCGGTGGCGAAGATGCAGGATTGCACCCCGATGCGCCATGCCGCGTATTTGGCGAGATCGTTCAGGGTACCGGAGCCCGCCGCCACCACGGTGCGCGCACCGGCGAGCTCCGCGAGGACCGCTTCGGCCGTCTCCACCGCCGCCTTCGGGCGCAGAAGACGCACGAGGCGCGCGCCCAGCGCATCCGCCACCGCCTCGCCCATGACCGGGGCGGTGTTCTCGTCGGCCAGCACCGCGAAGGGCCCGGAAAGCCCGGCCTCCTCCACCAGCGCACGGGCGCGGGCGGTGAGGCCCCGGCCGATCACCACGGAACGCACCGGGCGGGTGCGCGGCCGGCCGTCCGGACCGGGCCAGCCGCAGCGCAGCAGATGGTCGAGGGCGGGAAGGCCGGTCACCTTCATCGCAGGTGGACCAGCACGCCGAGGGCGGAGGGGGGCTCCTCGCGCAGGCGCCGCAGGAAGCCGGGGGCGGCCTCGGGCGAGGTGCGATGGCTCACGAGCGGCGTCGGATCGACGCGTCCGCCGGCGACCAGCCGCGCCGCATCCAGGAGATCGGCGCAGGTCGGAGCGGTGATGCGCGCGAGCGTCACCTCCTGCGCGGGCAGCGGCAGCAGCGCCTCCGCGGCCGGCTGGATCAGGGCGCAGCGTCCGCCCGCCGCGGCGAGGGTGGCCGCTCGCAGCGCGGCCGGGCCGGCCTCGGGGCTTGCCACCACCACATCCGTTCCGCCGCCCGCCGCCTCGCGGACGATCTCCGGATCGACCGCGGCCAGATCGGCACCGAACGCCAGGGCGAGTTCGCCGCGCTCGCCGACCGGATCCGCGGCGAAGAGCGGCTGCAGGCCGCAGGCGCGGGCGAGCTGCAGCACGGTGAGCCCGACCGGCCCCAGGCCCACCACCGTGCAGCCCTCGCCGGGAGCGGGTGCGAGCCGGCGCAGCGCCGCCAGCGCCAGGGCCACGGGATGGGCGAGGGCGGCGCCTTCGGCGTCGAGCCCCTCGGGCAGCGGCAGCAGTTTCGTCGCCGGCCAGGCGAGCACCTCGAGGGCACCCGCCGCCGCGGGCAGCGGCGCGGCGCAGCGCTGCGGCCGTCCCGCCCGGCACGCCACGCACCGTCCGCAGGCCGGCGTGGGGTCGACGATCACCCGTGCGCCGGCGGCGAGCCCGAGCTCGGGCACGGCGGTGCGCACGCGCCCGGTGATGCCGCGGCCGACGGGCCCCGGCGGCGTGCCGGGGGCGAGATCCAGGGGACCGACGAAGACCAGGTCCACGTCGACGGCCACCGAGCCGGGCGGCGGCTCGTGCTCTCCGGCCTCGACGAGCCGCGGCGTGCCGTCGGGATCGAGCTCGAGGGCGTGCATGGTGTCGCGGATCTCCCGAGCGAGCGATGGTAGGCGGGATGCGGGCGCGAGCAATCAGGAGCGGAGGGAGGCAGGGTGTCCGGGTCTTCCCTCGCGCGCCTCCGCCAGCGCCGCGTGGACGGCGTTGCGCTTCGGATGCCACAGGCCGCGGCGGATGGCCTCGGCGAAGCGCTCCAGCATCTCGGCGAGCGCCGCGGGATTGCTGCGCTCCATGAACGCCCGCACCTCCGGGTCCTCCACGTAGGCCCGGAACAGGGCGTCGAAGTGGTGGTCCTCCACCTCGCGGGTGGTGGCGGCGAAGGCGAAGAGATAGTCGACGGTGGCGGCGATCTCGAAGGCGCCCTTGTAGCCGTGGCGCATCATGCCGCGGATCCACTTCGGATTGGTGGCGCGCGCCCGCACCACCCGCCCGATCTCCTCCCTGAGACTGCGCACGCGCGGGCGGCCGGGGATCGCGTGGTCGCCGAACAGCACGAGCGGCTCGCGGCCGGAGGCTTCCGCCACCGCGGCCGTGAGGCCGCCGAGGAACTGATAGTAGTCGTCCGAATCGAGAATGTCGTGCTCGCGGTTGTCCTGGTTCTGCACCACCGCCTCCACGCCGGCGAGCCGCCGCTCGAACAGCTCGCGCGATTTTTCGCCGTGGGTGCCGCGACCGTAGGCGAAGGCGCTCCAGCGCACATAAGTCCCGGCCAGATCGCGCCGGCTCTCCCACGAGCCCGTGTCGATGGGCACCTGCAGCCCCGCCCCGTAGGCACCGGGCTGCGAACCGAAGATGCGCAGCGTCGCAAGCCGGCGGGCCTCGCGCGGGTCGAGCCCGCGGGCCTCGAACAGCGCCCGCTCCTCGCGTGCGGCTTCGGCCAGCGGATTGAGCTCGGGCGGCTCGTCCAGATCCGCCACCGCCCGCACCGCATCGTCCAAAAGCTCGATCTGGGCGGGGAAGGCGTCGCGGAAGAAGCCGGAGACGCGGAAGAGCACGTCCACCCGCGGCCGCCCCAGCACCGAGGCCGGCAGCACTTCCACCCCGGTGACCCGCCCCGTAGCCTCCTCCCATACCGGCCGGCAGCCGAGCAGGGCGAGTGCCTGGGCCACGTCCTCGCCGCCGGTCCGCATGTTGGCGGTGCCCCAGGCGGAGAGCGCCACCCGCCGCGGCCATTCGCCGGTGCGCTGGAAGTGCCAGGTCACCAGCTCCTCCGCCGCCCGCCGGCCCATCTCGAAGGCCGTCGGCGTGGGGACGGCACGCGGGTCCACCGAGAAGAAGTTGCGCCCGGTGGGCAGCACCTCGATGCGCCCGCGGGTGGGCGCCCCGCCCGGCCCGGGCGGCACGAAGCGCCCGTCCAGCCCGCGCAGCAGCGCCGCCCGCTCCCGCATCCCGCAACAGTCCAGCCGCGGGATCACGGCGGTGCGCAGATGCTCCAGCACCGCGCGGGTGCGCGCCCAGCCGGGATCGGACTCGCGGCGTCCGGCGATCAGCTCCAGCGCCAGCGCCTCGAGGCGGGCGGTGGTGTGCGCGACGGTACGCCACGGGCCTTCGGCCATCTCCACGAGAGCCGGCGGCTTCGGCCCGCGCCAGGGCCCGGCCGGCTCGGCCGCGAGTGGGTCGAAGCCGAGGCCGAGATCGAGGGCGAGGGCACGCAGGATCGACTCCCGCCCTTCCCCGCCTCCGCGCGGGATGCGGGCGATGCACAGCAGGAGCTCCTCGCGCGCCGCTCCCGCGGGAGAATCGCCGAAGACGTGCAGGCCGGTGCGGATCTGCAGCTCGGCGAGCTCGCACAGGTGGCTGTCGACGGCATGGAGCCGCTCGCTCTCCGGTGCGTCCTCGACGCCGAGATCACGGGTGAGGCCCAGCCGCTCGGCCCGCTCCAGGATCTCGCCGCGCAGCGGCTCGGCCCGCTTCGGATCGAGCTCCTGCGCGTGCCGGTATTCCTCCACCAGCCGCTCGAGGGCGGCGAGCTCACCGTGCAGCCCGGCCCGACCCAGCGGCGGGGTGAGATGGTCGAGGATCACGGCGGCGGTGCGGCGCTTCGCCTGACTGCCCTCGCCCGGATCGTTGACGACGAAGGGATAGAGGTGCGGCAGCGGCGGCAGCACGGCGGCGGGAAAGCAGGCGGGCGAGAGGGCGTTGGCCTTGCCCGGCAGCCACTCGAGATTGCCGTGCTTGCCGAAGTGGACCACCGCCTGCGCGCCGAAGACGTGCGAAAGCCAGAGGTAGAAGGCCAGATAGCCGTGCGGCGGCACCAGTGCCGGATCGTGGTAGGTGACGGCCGGATCGAGGTCGTAGCCGCGCGAGGGCTGGATGGCGACGACCACGTGCCCGAGCGGCAGCACCGGCAGGGCGAAGCATCCGCCGCGCACGAAGGGATCGTCCTCCGGCCGGCCCCAGCGGGCGCACACCGCTTCGCGCACCTCTGCGGGCAGGCGGGCGAAGAGCGCGCGGTAGTCCTCGAGCGGCAGTGATGCACGCACCACGCCGTCCCGCGGCCGGGCATTGGTGGGGCCGGCCTGCAGCTCGCGGATCAGGGCATCCCCGTCCTCCGGCACCCGCTCGACGCCGTAGCCGGCCTCGCCAAGCCACCGCAGGGCGGCGACGACGCTGTTCGGGGTGTCGAGCCCGACGCCGTTGGCGATGCGCCCGTCGCGGCTGGGGTAGTTGGCGAGCACGAGCGCGATGCGGCGCTCCCCGGGCGGCGTGCGGGAAAGGCGCACCCAGTTCGCGGCGAGCTCCGCGGCGGCTCCGGCGCCAACCCTGTCCGCCACGTAGCGGGCGAAGACGAGCCCCGTCTCGGGATCGTGCCCGGCGCTCTCCTTGAAGGCCACGGGGCGGGTGGCGATGCGCCCGTCGACTTCCGGCAGCACCACCTGCATGGCGAGATCGCGCGGGCCGAGGCCGCGCACATCCCCCTCCCACGCGGCGCGGGGACTGCGCGGCATCACGAGCTGCAGGACCGGCACGTCCGCCACCGCCAGCACGCCGAGGCCGGTGGCGTCGAAATCGCCGGTGGCGAAGCCGGTGGCGTTGAGGATCACCGCGGGCGGGCGGCGCCAGAAGAGCCCGGCCAGTCCCGTCGCCACCTCCGGATCGCGCAGGCTGGTTGCGAAGACGGCGAGCGCCGCGAGGCCGCGCGCATCGAGCGCCCGGCACAGGGCTTCGGCCGGCTCCAGCTCGCCGCTCTGGTAGAGCGCCCGGTAGAACACGACCGGCGCGAAGGGGCGCTCCGCCGCGAGCCGCTCCGCCGCATCCGGCTCCAGCGCCCCGTGATCGGGATGCCAGAAGAGCAGATGCGCGAGCGGGCGCACCGGCGGCACCTCCACCTCCCTGCCGAGGTGGCGCGCGCACAGCCGCAGCACCGCGCGCATGTTGTCCACTCCGCCCTCGGCGAAGGCGGAGAGCAGCTCGCGCCTCAGATCCGGCGGCACGGTGGAGAGCGCGGCGAGATCGGGGTCGTCGCGCGCGTCGCCGGGCAGCAGCACCAGGTCCACGGCCCCGCTGCCGGCGAGCTCCACCAGCCGGTCCACCCCGTAGCTCCAGTAGGAGCGCCCGCCCAGAAGGCGCACCACCACGAGCCGCGAGGCCGCGAGCGTACGCCCCACCAGGAGATCGACGGAATAGGGATGCACGAGCCGCGTCCAGTTGGCGAGGCGCAGCGTCCAGCAGCGCGCGGGATCCGCGGCGTGGGCGGCGGCGAGGGCGGCGAGCTCGGTGTCGGCGGCGGAGAGGACGACGATGTCGGCCGGATCCAGGCCGGGATCGACCGCCTCCTCCACGTCCGCGGCGCCGGCTTCGAGAGTGGAGAGCAGGTGCATGGGTCGGGATCGGGGATGTCCGGTGCGTGGGGCTAGCGGCGCCCGGGCCCCTTGTGAAGGGCGCCGGCGTGCGCCATCCCGCCCGTGAACCGGCGAAGACGCGCGGCCATGGGCTGGATCGAACGCCACATCCTGCTGACCCCGGCGGCCATGGGCCGGGTGGACCGCACCGCCATGGAAGACGGCGTGGCCGGCCACGCCCTGATGGAGAACGCCGGCCGGGCGGTCTACCGCGCCATCGTCGAGCGCTTCTCACCCCGTCCGGTCGCCGTTCTGTGCGGGCCCGGCAACAACGGCGGGGACGGCTGGGTGGTGGCGCGGCGCCTGCGGCAGGCGGGCTGGCCGGTGCGCGTGCTCTCCATGGTGCCGCGCGGGAAGCTGAAGGGCGATGCGGCGCGCGCCGCCGCGCTGTGGGAGGGCGAGGTGGAGCCGCTCGAGCCGGCGCGCCTCGCGGGGGCGGCGCTCTTCGTCGACGCGCTGTTCGGCGCGGGGCTCTCGCGCGATCTCGAGGGGGCGGCGCGGGCGTGCGTGGAGGCGCTGGACGGTTCCGGCCTGCCGGTGGTGGCCGTCGACATCCCCTCGGGCGTGGACGGGACGGACGGCAGCATCCGCGGCGCCGCGGCGCGGGCGGTGCTCACCGTCACCTTCGCCTGCGCCAAGCCCGGCCATCTGCTGCTGCCCGGCCGCACCCGGGTGGGCGAGCTGGTGATCGCCGACATCGGCATCTGCGATCACCACATCGCCGCCCACGACGAGGGCATCCGGCGGCTCCATCCCGACCTCTTCGCGCACCTGCTGCGCGGGCGCCGGCCGGAGGACCACAAGTACCGCTTCGGCCACGCCGTGGTGGTGGGCGGCCCGCCGCGGACCACCGGCGCCACCCGCATGGCGGCCGAAGCGGCGCTGCGGGCGGGCGCGGGGCTCGTGAGCGTCGCCTGCACGCCGGAGTCGCTTCCCGTCTACGCCGCCCACCTCACCGCGGTGATGACCAAGGTGTGGGAGAGCGCGGAGGAGCTGGATGCGCTGCTCGCCGATCCGCGCACCACGGCCGTGCTGTTCGGCCCCGGCGCCGGCGTGAACGGGCGCACCCGCGAGCTCGTCCTGCGCATCCTCGCCCACGGTCGGCCGACGGTGCTGGATGCCGATGCGCTCACCGTCTTCCGCGACGATCCGCTCGCGCTGTTCTCCCGCCTCGGGCCGCAGTGCGTGCTCACCCCGCACGACGGCGAGTACGCCCGGCTGTTCGCGCACAGGGGTGATCGCCTCGCCCGCGCCCGGCTCGCCGCCCACGAGTGCGGCGCGGTGGTGCTGCTGAAGGGGGGTGATACGGTGGTGGCGGCACCCGACGGCCGCGCCGCCATCTGCGATCACGCCCCGCCGGCACTGGCGACGGCGGGCTCCGGCGACGTGCTGGCCGGCATCCTCACCGGCCTGCTCGCCCAGGGGATTCCGGCCTTCGAGGCGGCCTGCGCGGCGGTGTGGATCCACGCCGAGGCGGCGCGGCTCGTGGGCGGACCGCTGATCGCCGAGGACCTGATCCCGCGCATTCCGCGGGCATGGCTGCGGGCGCGGGAGGAGGCGGCGCCGCGTGCGGGCCGACGGTCCGACGACAGGACCATTTCACCGCTTTACGCGGATACCCTTTCGCCGTAGATGTGCAGCGAGCCTCGCCGTCTTGCTGCCCCGAGGCGTTCCACTTCGGCCGCGTGGAGGAGAGCATTCCATGTTCCGCAAGCAGAAGCCCGAAGAGACCCGTCGCCCGCGCGAGGAGCAGCCCCGTCCCGCCGCCACGCCGGAGGCGTCGGCTCCGGTGGACCTGCCCCGCCGCCCCGAGCCCGTGCGCCCGCCCGAGCGGGTCGCCCCGATCGTCGGCGAGGGCAAGCGGCTGATCGTCGGTCGCGGCATCAGCCTCTCGGGCGAGATCACCGCCTGCGACCGGCTGGTGGTGGAGGGCAGCGTCCAGGTCACCCTCAACCAGACCCGCGCCATCGAGATCACCGAGACCGGCGAGTTCCGCAACGGCAAGGCCGAGGTGGAGGAAGCCGAGATCAGCGGCGTCTACGAGGGCGAGCTCACCGTGCGCAACCGCCTGCTCATCCGCTCCACCGGGCGGGTGACGGGCAGGATCCGCTACGGCGAGATCGAGATCGAGCGCGGCGGCCGCATCTCCGGCGAGGTGCAGGTGCTGGAGCCGCACGAGCGCCGCGCCGGGCCGACGGCCGGCACCGCTCCCGCTTCCGGCACACAGCCGGCGGAGGGCGCCCCCGCCGCGGCGAAGGCGTCCTGAGGCGGGGCGGAGGCGCGCGGTGCGCGGGGTGGAGGAGCAGCGGAGCGGACCGTCATGTCGGCGTCGGGAGCCGGCGTCTGCCGTCTTCCTCTCATGCTGATCGCGGCGGTCGCGGGCCTGGTCGCCTGCGCCCGCGCGCCCCAGCCCCTCGTGGAGCGGGTGGAGCCCCGACGCGTGGACGCCGGGCCGGTGGTGCCGGCGCCGCGCCATCTGCCGCCGCGGGTGCGGATCGTCGGGGCGCCCGCCCCCTTCGTGCTGGGCCTGCTCGGCGAGCCGTCGCTGCGCCGCCGTGATCCGCCGGCCGAGTACTGGCGCTACACCTTCCCCAACTGCACCCTCGACCTGTTCCTCTTCGCCGACGGCCCCTTCGCCGAGCCGCGGGTGGTGTACTACGAGTTCCGCAGCACGGTGCCGGTGGCCGGCGCGGGCCTGAACGGCTGCCACGACATGCGCGCGCGCTTCGACACCCGGCAGGCGCCGGAGCCGGACGAGGGTCCGAGCATCTGAGCGGCGGTCGCAGCGCGCGTTTGTCAGCCCCCGCACGGCGCCCTATGTTGGGCCCCGGAGCCCGGCTCACCAGCGAAACAGGCCGAGGGGCATGTCCGAAGGGCTGGCGTACATCGACATCCTCTTCTTCGCCATGGTGGCGGGTTTCATTCTCTACCGGCTGCACGGCGTGCTGGGCCGGCGCACCGGCAACGAGAAGCGGCGCATCACCCCCATCGACCGCGCCGCCGAGGCCGGCAAGGCGGCACCGGCGCCGGAAGAGCAGCCGGCCGCGGCACAGCCGCTCCCCGATCTCTCCGCCTCCCTGCCGCGTCCGGTGGAGACCGGTCTCGCGGCCATCCGCCTCGCCGATCCCTCCTTCGACCTCGCCCACTTCCTCGACGGCGCCCGCAAGGCCTTCGAGATGATCCTCAAGGCCTACGCCGAGGGCGATCGCGAGACCCTGCAGTTCCTCTGCGCGCCGGACGTCTACGCCGCCTTCGAGCGGGCCATCGCCGGGCGCGAGCGGCTCGGTCACACCATGGAGGTGGAGGTGGTGGCCATCCGCCGCGCCGACGTGGTGGAGGCCCGCATGGAGGGGAGCCGGGCCCGCATCACCGTCCACTTCGTGAGCGAGCAGACCCGGGTCGAGCGCGACGCCGGGGGACGGGTGGTGGACGGCCATCCCACCGAGGTGATCGAGGTGGAGGACATCTGGACCTTCGAGCGCGACGTGCGCTCCGAGGATCCCAACTGGAAGCTGGTCGAAACGCGCGTGCCGGCATGAGGCCGCCGCTGCCGCGCGCCGCTCCGCCGCGCCTCGTCCTCCTGGCCCTCCTCCTGCTGCCGCTGCTCCTCGCTTCGTGCGGCCGCGGACCGGGCCGTCATCTCGACCCCGCCGACTTCTCGGAACTTCCCGGCTTCGCGCAGGACGACCCGCGTCCGGCCCTGCGCGCCTTCCTGCGCGGCTGTCCCGCCTTCGCCCGCATGGATGGGGACGCACCGGTGGATCCCCTGGGCGATCCGCGCCTCGGCACCGCCGGCGACTGGCGGCGGATCTGCGAGCGCGCGGCGGCGGTGGACCCGGAGGATCCCGGGGCCGTGCGCCGCTTCTTCACCGCGCACTTCCGCCCGCTCGCCGTGGACGACGGCGAGGACGGCCGCGGGCTCTTCACCGGCTACTACGAACCGGAGCTCTCGGGCTCGCCCGTGCCCGACGCCCGCTTCGCCCATCCCCTCTACGCCCGCCCGCCGGATCTGGTGGACGTGGACCTCGGCCTGTTCGACCCCGAGCTGCGCGGCCGGCGCATCGCCGGGCGGGTCGAGGGCACGCGGCTCGTTCCCTACTTCGACCGCGCCGCCATCGACGCCGGCGCGCTCGCCGGGCGCGGGCTGGAACTGCTGTGGGTGGACGATCCCGTCGACGCCTTCTTCCTCCACATCCAGGGATCGGGCCGGGTGCGCCTTCCCGACGGACGGGTGCTGCGGGTGGGCTACGCCGGACAGAACGGCCGTCCCTACCGCGCCATCGGCCGCGATCTCGTGGAGATGGGCGAGCTCTCGCGCGAGGAGGTCTCGCTGTTCTCCATCCGCGCCTGGCTCACGGCCCATCCCGACCGCGCCCGCGGGCTGCTGCACCGCAACCCCTCCTACGTCTTCTTCCGCATCCTCGGCGAGGTGCGTGGGGACGAGGGTCCGCCCGGAGCGATGGATGTGCCGCTCACGCCGGAACGTTCCATCGCCGTCGACCGCCGCTACTGGCCGCTCGGCGTGCCCTTCTTCGTCGATGTTCCGGTCCCCTTCCCCGAGGGCGAACGGCCGTGGCGCCGGCTGGTGGTGGCGCAGGACACCGGCGGCGCCATCCGCGGGCCCCTCCGCGCCGACGTCTTCTGGGGCTGGGGCAAGCGGGCCGAATTCACGGCCGGCCACATGAAGCACGAGGGGCGGATGTGGGTGCTGGTGCCGCGCGCGGTGATGGCCACCGTCGCGGCCCGCGGGGAACGACGGCCTCTGGCGGGGGCGCGCCGCTGCTCCTACCATGCGCCGCGGCCGTCCGGACGGGAGAGGGGATGCCGTGAGCGACGTCGCCCCGCGCGAGATCCGCCTCGAGGACTATCGCCCGCCCGCCTTCACCACCCGCGAGGCGCGCCTGCGCTTCGAGCTCGATCCCGCCGCCACCGTCGTGGAGGCGGAGCTCCTCGTGGAGCGCATCGGCGAGGGGCCGCTCGAGCTCTACGGCGAGGACCTCGAGACCCTGGCCTTCACCGTCGACGGCCGCGCCCTCGATCCGGACGCGCTGCCCGTCGAGGGCGGGGTGCTGCGCCTTCGCGCCGTGCCCGATCGCGCCCGCATCGTCACCCGCGTGCGCATCTTCCCGGCCGAGAACCACGCGCTCTCCGGGCTGTACGAGAGCGGCGGGCTGCTGGTCACCCAGTGCGAGGCCGAGGGCTTCCGCCGCATCACCTGGTACCAGGACCGTCCCGACGTTCTGGCGCGCTTTTCCGTGCGCCTCGAGGCCGACCGCAGCCGCTATCCCGTCCTGCTCGCGAACGGCAATCCGGGCGCGCGCGGCGAGCTTCCGGGCGGCCGCCACTTCGCCGAATGGCACGACCCCTTCCCCAAGCCCGGCTATCTCTTCGCGCTGGTGGCGGGCGATCTCGCCCGCATCGAGGGCACCCACACCACCCGCTCGGGCCGCGAGGTGGCGCTCCACCTCTACGCCCGGCCCGGCGAGGTGGAGCGCTGCCGCTACGCGCTGCGGGCGCTGTCCACCGCCATGCGCTGGGACGAGGACGTCTACGGTCTCGAGTGCGACCTCGACCTGTTCCAGATCGTGGCGGTGCCGGCTTTCAACTTCGGGGCCATGGAGAACAAGGGCCTCAACATCTTCAACGCCGCGGCCCTCCTCGCCGATCCCGAGATCGCCACCGACCGCGACCACCTGCGGGTCGCCCGCGTGGTGGCGCACGAGTACTTCCACAACTGGACCGGCAACCGCGTCACCCTGCGCGACTGGTTCCAGCTCACCCTCAAGGAGGGGCTCACCGTCCTGCGCGACCAGTAGTTCATGGCCGACTGGCACTCGCCGGGAGTGACGCGCATCGAGGACGTGCAGCTGCTGCGCGAGGTGCAGTTCCCCGAGGACGCCGGTCCGCTGCGCCATCCGGTGCGGCCGCGGCGTTTCGTCACCATCGACAACTTCTACACCGCCACCGTCTACTACAAGGGCGCCGAAGTCCTGCGCATGCTGGAGGCGATGTACGGCCGCTCCGGCTTCGTGCGCGGCGTGCGCCACTATCTGGAAAAGATGGACGGGCGGGCCGCCACGGTGGAGGACTTCCTCGCCTGCATGGAGGAGGCGCTCGGCGTGGACCTCTCCGCCTTCGCCCGCTGGTACGACGAGGCGGGGACGCCGCGCCTGTCCGCCCGCTGGCGGCACGAGGACGGTGCCTTCGTGCTCGACCTCGCCCAGGAGCGCCCCGACGGCGTGGACGAACCCCTGGTGATCCCGGTGCGGCTTTCGCTGCTGGACCGCGAGGCCGGCGCGCCCGTCCCGTCCGTCGGCCCCGACGGTCGCGAGGCGGTGGAGCACGTGGTGGTGCTCGATGCCTTCACCGCGAGCTTCCGCTTCGGCGTGGCGTCGTCCGGCGGGCTCGTGCCCTCGCTGCTGCGCGGCTTCTCGGCGCCGGTGCTGCTGGATGCGCCCCATACCCCCGAAGACCTCGCCTTCCTCCTCGCCCGCGACGACGACCCCTTCGCCCGCTTCGACGCCGGCCAGAGCCTCGCGCTGATGGCGCTGGAAGCGCGCTATCGCGGCGGCGACGGCGAGGCCGAGCGGGTGCTGTCCGGGGCGTTCGCGCGGGTGCTGGCGGAGCTTCCCGAAGACCGGGCGCTCGCGGCCGAACTCTTGGCCCTGCCCACCCGCAATCGGCTTGCGGAGAAGGTGGCGCCCTTCGATCCGCTGCGGGTGGACTCGAGCTGGCGGGGGCTGCGGCGCGATCTCGCCGGACCGCTCGCGGCCGACCTCTGCGCGGCGCTGGACGGCATCGAGGTCCCCGGCCCGTGGCGCCCCGAGATTCCGGACATGGGCGCACGCGCCCTGCGGGCGCGGCTCCTGCAGTGGCTCGCTGCGGCATCGCCCGAGGAGGCCACGGCCCGCATCCTCCACCTCTACACCCGCGCCGACAACCTCACCGACCGGCTGGCGGCGCTGGAGCCGGCCGCCTTCGAGGGGCTGGAGCCGGCGGAGGAGCTGCTCGAGGACTTCCGCCGCCGCTTCGGCCACGAGCCGCTGCTGCTGGACAAGTGGTACGCCCTGCAGGCGCGGCGCGAGGACGCGACGGCGGTGGAGCGGGTGGAGGCGCTCTCCCGCGCGCCGGACTTCCTCTGGCGCAACCCCAACCGGGTGCGGGCGCTGTTCGTCACCTTCGCCCAGGCCAATCTGCGCGGCTTCCACCGGCCCGACGGCGCCGGCTACCGGCTGCTCGCCGGGGCGGTGGCGCGCATCGACCGGGACAATCCGCAGCTCGCCGCCCAGCTTGCCCGCCCGCTCACGCGCTTTTCCCGGCTCGTGGAGCCGTGGTGCACGGCCATGCGGGCGGCGCT
This sequence comes from bacterium HR39, assembly GCA_002898955.1. Classification (GTDB taxonomy): domain Bacteria; phylum Pseudomonadota; class Alphaproteobacteria; order Geminicoccales; family Geminicoccaceae; genus HRBIN39. The sequence goes on from BEIP01000001.1 coordinate 16,000, forward strand.
GGAGGACCTCGCCCTGCGGCCGGGGCTCTCGAAGGACCTCGCCGAGATCCTCGCCCGCGCGCTCGGGCGGACTTGACGTTCCGGCGCCGGAAGCGTCCAGCTAACGGCCGGATCCGCGGAGGAGAGAAGGCGGTGGAGAAGGTGGTCCTGCACGTCGAGGGGATGAGCTGCCAGCACTGCGTGAAGGCGGTGCGCGAGGCGGTGCACGCGGTCCATCCGCAGGCGAAGGTGGAGGTGGAGCTGGAGAGCGGCACCGTGACCATCGAGACGGCGGAGCGGTTCGACCGGCCGGCGGTGGAGCGGGCCATCCACGCGGCCGGCTACGAGGTCCGGCCAAAGCCGCGGGGCAACTGAGTCGCCGCGGCTGCACGTCGACCACGACGTGATCGTCGTCCGCTGCCCGCGGCCGCTGCCGCCGATCGGAGACGAGCGCAGGGATGGATGCCCGGATCCGGCCCTGCCGTGTCGCTCCCGTCGGCTCCGAGCGCGATGTGCGGGCCCTGTCCGTGGCCGCTCGCGGACGGGAACGATGTGGCGCGACGGCCGGTCCGATCCGCCCGCCTCGCGCCGCGGGGCGGATGCGACAGCCGGGGAGATTGCGGTGCCCGGAGGGGGCGGCTAAGCGGGGCGCGGCCGCGGACGGAGGGTGCGATGGACTTCGATCGGGCGCGCCGCAACATGGTGGAGAACCAGCTCCGCCCCAACCGCATCGAGGACCCGCGGGTGCTGGCGGCCATGGGGTCGGTGCCGCGCGAGGTCTTCGTGCCGGCCTCCCTCAAGGGCGTCGCCTATTCCGACGAGGACCTCGATCTCGGTGACGGCCGCCGGCTGATCGAACCCCTGGCTCTCGCCCGCATGCTGCAGGCGGCCGAGACGCGGCCCGGGGACACGGCGCTCGTGATCGGCTGCGAGACCGGCTATGTGGCGGCGGTGCTGGGGAAGCTGGTCACCACCGTCTTCATGCTCACCGAACGGCCCGGCGAGGGGGAGGCCGTGGAGCGGCTGCTGGCCGGGCTGGGCTGCGAGAACGTGGTGATCCAGCCGGGCGATCCCCGCGTGGGGTTGCCCGAGCTCGCCCCCTTCGACGTCATCCTGCTGGCCGGCTCGGTGGTGGAGGCGCCCCACCATCTGCTGGAGCAGCTCGCCGAGGGCGGGCGGCTGGTGGCGGTGACGAGCCACGGTCAGTGCGGTCACGTGACCGTCTGGCGCCGGTCGGGCGATTCCTTCGGGGCGACCCGCCCCTACGACGCCTGGATCCCGCCGCTGGAAGCGCTGTTGCCGCAGCCGGGCTTCGTGTTCTGAGCGGCACGCATCCGCTGCGTAGGCGAAGGGGCCGCACGACGCGGCCCCCTTCCGTCGCAAGCGGGCTCCCGGTGTGCCGGAGGCGTCAGACCCGCGACAGGCCGCACAGCGGGCGCAGCCGCGTGCCCACCCAGGACCCGGCCAGCGCCGCCACCATCCACAGCCAGCCGTGCAGGCTGCCCGAGGCAGCCCCGGAGAAGAAGGCGCCGATGTTGCAGCCGAAGGCGAGACGCGCGCCGTAGCCGAGCAGGATGCCGGCCAGCGCCGCCGCCAGCAGCTCGCGGAGCGACAGCCGCTGCAGCGGCCGGAAGGTCCCGGCGAGGGCCGCGGCGACCAGCGCGCCGACGACGATGCCGACGTTCATGACCGAGGTGACGTCGGCGAAGAAGGGCATGTCGAAGGCGGGACCGTAGGCCCGGAAATAGGGCCATTCGCGCACCGCGACGCCCAGCGCGTCCAGCACCCACGCACCCCACAGGGCGAAGGCGCCGGTGATCCCCCAGGGCCGATGCGCGAGCCACAGGGTAGCGAAGTTGAGGAAAGCCAGCGCCAGCGCACCCGCCCACAGCGGCCAGGGGCCGCGGAGCGTTCGCCACGCGCGCGGGCCCGGCTCCGGCACGAAACCTTTGCGGCGCTCCCACCACAGGCTGGCGAGCGCGATGGCCCCGAGCACGGCGAGCTGCAGCGCGAGGGCGGGCCAGAGTCCGAGGCGGTGGGGGAGCGAGATCACGCCGAGGTGCGGCAGGCTCCACCACCAGGGGGCATGGGCGGCACCCAGCACCGAGCCGGCCACGAAGAACACCAGCACCACCACCATGCGGGTGCTGCCGCCGCCCAGCGCGAAGAGGCAGCCCGAGGCGCAGCCGTTCGCGAGCTGCATGCCGATGCCGAAGACGAACGCCCCGACCAGCACGCTCGTGCCGACGGGGGCATGGGCGCCGTAGACCCGCTCGCCGCCGATGCCGTACAGCACGGCGGGGAAGAACAGCACGCTCGCCACCGCCAGCATCAGCATCTGGGCGCGCAGGCCGCGCCCGTCGCCCAGCACCAGCAGCCGCCGCCAGGCGGAGGTGAAGCCGAAGTCGGCATGCTTGAGGACGAAGCCGAGCAGCACGCCCACCAGCGCGAGCGCCGCCTGCCGCCATCCGGCGGTGACGTAGGCACCCCAGGCGAGCAGGGCCGCCGCGAGGGCACCCAGCAGAGCGGTGCGGGTCTGCGGTGCGGCCGTCGCGGTCAGGGGCAGGGTCGCGGCCATTTCACATTCCCGTGATCGGATTTCTTCCGAACCACATCGTGATGCTGCAGGTCGCGCCGGTCAACCCGTCGGGCCCCGACCCGGGCGCCCGTGCAGCCGCCCGGCCACGCGGCGGGATCCGTGCTGCGGCGCGCGGGCGGAATGGATTGACCGTTCCGCCGTCTTTACGACAGGGTCGGCGCGGCGCGGGCCTGCGGGCGCCTGCTCTGAGCCGGACATCTCGAGGAGGTGCACGCGATGTCGCGGGATGCGTCCCGTCCGCGTTCCACGTTCACGGGGTGGCGGCGCGCCGCGCTCGCCGCCGCACTGCTGCTGGCTGGGGGGGCCGCTCTCGCCCTCCTGCGACCCTTCGACGCATCCGGCCCGGGGTGGCCGGTGTCTCCGGCCCTGCCGGAGCCCGTGGTGGCGCCGCCGGCGGATCTGCCCGCCGCCATGGTCCCGCCCGCGCGGCTGCCGCCCCGGCACCTGCCGGCGCGCATCCACCGGGTGGTGGAGGTCGCCCGCGGCGACACCCTGGTCACCGTGCTGCAGCGGGTGGGAGTCGGCCGTGCCGAGGCGCACGAGGTGGCGACCCGGCTGGTGCGCGGCCCCTTCGATCCGCGCGTGCTGCGCCCCGGTCAGGCGCTCGAGCTCGAGCTCGAGCCGGTGCGCGAGGGCGTACGCCTCGCCGGCCTGTCGATCGCCGTCGACTTCGCCCGGGAGCTGCGACTGGTGCGGGACGGTGACGACTACGCCCTCGAGCAGGTGGAGCTGCCGGTGGTGCGCCGGCCGCAGCTCGCCACCGGCACCGTCGAGGACAGCCTCTTCCTCGCGGCGACGGCGCAGGGCGTGCCCGCGGCGCTGGTGATGGAACTCGTGCGGCTCTTGAGCTGGGACGTGGACTTCCAGCGCGATCTGCAGCCCGGCGACCGCTTCGTCATCCTCTACGAGGAGGAGGAGCAGCCCGACCGCGGCGACCGCCGGCCGGGCGGCATCCTGTACGCCGCCCTCGGGCTATCGGGGCAGACCCTCGCCTTCTACCGCTTCGAACACGCCGACGGCCGGGTCGATTACTACGACCCGCAGGGCCGCTCGCTCCGCAAGTCGCTGCTGCGCACGCCGGTGGACGGCGCCCGCATCAGCTCACGCTTCGGCCTGCGTCACCATCCGATCCTCGGTTATACTAAGATGCACAAGGGGATCGACTTCGCCGCGCCGACCGGGACGCCCGTCTACGCCGCGGGCGACGGTGTTGTGGAATTCGCCGGCCGCAACGGCAGTTACGGCAACTACGTCCGCATCCGCCACAACGGTGAGTACAAAACCGCCTACGCCCACCTCTCGCGCTTCGCCAAAGGCATCCGCCGGGGCGTGCGGGTGCGGCAGGGCCAGGTGATCGGCTATGTGGGCAGCACCGGCCGTTCCACGGGTCCCCACCTCCACTACGAGATCCTCGTGGGCGACCGTCAGGTGAACCCGCTCTCGGTGCGCCAGCCCTCCTCCGAGAAGCTCGCCGGCGCCGAGCTCGAACGCTTCCGCCGGACGGTGGCGGCGATCGACGCCCTGGGCGAACGCCTCGCCCGCAGCTCGCTGGTGGCGAGCCGCGAGTGAGGGGGCCGTTCAGCGGCGCAGCAGCACCAGCGCGATGGCCGGCAGCACCAGCGCCAGCGCCGCGAGCTCCCGCCAGCCGGCCGGCTCGCCCAGCAGCAGGGCCGAGCTGTAGAGCCCCACCACCGGTGTGGCGAGGATGGAGATGCCGACGATCGTCGGCGGCAGCAGCGTCACCATCTTGATGAAGGCGGCATAGCACAGCACCAAGGCGATGGTGGAGGCGTAGAGGGTCCCGACCACGCCGCGCCAGGTGAGGTGCGCGAGGTCCGGGACCGGATCGGCGAGCAGCCACGCGGCCACCACCACCGTGCCGCCCAGCACGAGCTGCCAGCCGGTGAGCGCCAGCACGTCCAGCGACCAGCGGCCGGCCTTGAGCATCACCGAGCCCAAGCCCCAGGAGATGGCGGCGGCGAGGATCAGGGCCGCACCGAGCGGCCGGTCGCCCAGCCGGCCGAGATCGGGCCACACCAGCACCAGGACGCCGCACAGGCCCAGCAGCAGCGCCACCGCCACCCGCCAGCCGAGCCGCTCGCCCAGCACGAAGCGCCCGGCGATGGCCGCCCACACCGGCATGGTGTAGGCGACGATGGCCGCGCGCCCGCCCTCGATGAGGGTGAGGCCGAGGCCGGTGAACAGGTGCCAGCCGCCGACGATCACCAGCGCGACGGGGAACAGCCGGCGCAGCTCGCCCGGCTGCGGGCGCAGGCGCTCGCCGCTCAGCCGGACCAGCAGGAACAGGCCGCAGGCGGCCACGTAGATGTTGACGGTGCGGAAGAACAGCGGCCCGAGCTCGGCCACCGCCACCTTCATGGCGGGCCAGTTGAGACCCCAGAAGACGGTGATGAAGGCGGTGAGCAGCAGAACGAGACGACGGTCGCCGACCGCCGGAACGGCCCGGGCATCCATGCCATCTGCCTCCCCGTGCGCGGACGCTCAGAAGTCGATGCAGCGACCGCCGCGTTCCCAGTCGCCGTAGCGCGTGGGCTCGGGTCCCTTCGGCCCGCCGATCTCCGGAACCTTATCCGCCGGCGCGGTGGCCGACCCGCCCGCACCCGGCGCCGGGGCTGCGGCCCCGTCGGGGCGCCGCTCCTCCACCGGCCCGGAAGACGCTCCGGTCTGCGGCTCCGGCCCCCCGCGCCCGACCTCGCCTTCGGCGCTCATTCGTTCATCACCTGCTGGCGGGCGACCTCCTCGAACTCCTCGAGGCGCCGGCGCAGGCGGTGCTCGCTGATCTCGACGCCCTTCTCCTCCAGGTCCTTCAGGACCTTCCGCATGACGTCGTCGTCGCCCGGCCCCTCGAAATCCGCCATCACCACGTCCTTGGCGTAGGCGAGGGCGTCATCCCCCTTCAGGCCGAGGAGTTCCTCCGCGATCCACAGGCCGAAGAGCTTGTTGCGGCGGTTGCGGATCTTGAAGGCGAGCTCCATCTGGTGCCTGAACTTCGCCTCTTCTTCCCGCTCCCGCTCCTCGAATCCGCCCATATCTTCCTCCACTGCGCCGGTCGCGCCCTGCGGCCTATATAGCGGTGCGGCTGCGCTGCCGCCAGCGCGACGGAGGACCGCCCGTGTGCTCGCTCGTGGTGCGTTTCGCCCCCGCATCGGAAGTGCCGCTCCTGCTCGCCGCCAACCGCGACGAGCGCGAGGAGCGGCCGTGGGATCCGCCCGCCCGCCACTGGCCCGACCGGCCCGAGGTGGTGGCCGGACGCGACCGCGAGGCCGGCGGCAGCTGGCTCGGCGTCAGCGACTTCGGCCTGGTGGCGGCGGTCCTCAACCGTGCCGGCTCCCTCGGACCGGCACCGGATCGCCGCTCCCGCGGCGAGCTGGTGCTGGAGGCCCTCGATCATGTCGAGGCCGCCGCGGCGGCCCGGGCACTGGCCTGCATCGAGCCCACCTCCTACCGCCCCTTCAACCTGTTCGTGGCCGATGTGCACAGTGCCTTCTGGATCCGCAGCGACGGCCACCGGGTGACGGTGCGCGCGCTCGATGCCGGCGTCCACATGCTGACCTCGCGCGAGCTGGACGATCCCGAATGCCCGCGGATCCGCGCCTTCCTGCCGCGCTTCCGCGAAACCGCCGCGGGCGATCCGCTGGAGGATCCCGCCCATCCCTGGCGGCGGCTGCTCGCCGAGCACACGAGCCCGACGGGCGATCCCGTCCACGCCATGTGCATCCACACCGACTTCGGCTACGGCTCCGTCTCCGCGAGCCTGATCGCCCTGCCGGCCGATCCCCTCGCCCCGCCGCGCTGGCTCTTCGCACCCGGTAAGCCCTGCCGCGGCGCCTTCGCGCCCGTCGACACGGCGCCGGGGGCCGGGAGGGCCTGAGTGCGCAGGATGGCGGCCGTCCTCTCCCTCTTCCTCGCCCTCGCCCTCGGCGCGGGCTCCGGCTTTTCCCTCGCCCTTCCGCCCGCGCCGCGGCACGTCCAGATCGGCCGCATCGGCCTCGAGGCCGCGGGCCTGCGCATCGAGGCGGGGGACGTGAGGCTGGAGCGCTCCGGCGCGGGCTTCCGCTTCGCCGCCGGCGGCCTGCGAATGCTGGGCGGCGGCGGACGCCCCCTCGCCGGGCCGCTCGGCCTGTCGGGCGAGCTGGATGCGCGCGGCGGCCGCGCCGCCCTCGCCGCGAACGGCACCGCGCTGCTGCGCCTCGACCTGCTGCGCACGGCCGACGGCTTCCAGCTCTTCTTCGACACCGGGCGGCTGCGCCTCGGTCCGGACGGACTGCGGGCGGAGGGCCTCGTGCCGGCCCTCGTCCGCACCGGCATCGGATTGCGCGGCGAGGTGGAGCTCTACGGCCAGATCGCCCGGCTCGGCGACCGGCGGGTGGAGGTGGCGGAGCTGGTGCTGGAGGGCGTGGACCTCGCCGTCGGCCCCCTCACCGTGACGGGCCTCGCCGGCGTGATCGACTTCGACCGGCTGCTGCCGCCCGCCACCCTGCCGCGCCAGGAGCTGCGCGCGGCGCGGCTGGATGTGGGTCTGCCGCTCGAATCGGCCCGGCTGCGGTTCACCCTCGACCCCGATGCGCGGCTGCGGCTGCACGGCGGCGAGGCGCGGCTCGCCGGCGGCCGGCTCGTGCTGGCGCCGGCGGAGCTCGCGGGGCTGCCGCCCTCCGGCACCCTGGGCCTCGGGGTCGCGGACGTGGATCTCGCCCCGCTCGTGGCCCTGCTCGGCGGGCCGGAGGTGGAGGCGACGGGACGGATCGCCGGAGAGGGGCGGCTGCGGCTGGAGGCCAGTGTCCCGGTGCACCTGGAAGCCCGCCTCGTGGGGACCGGGCCGGGCGTGCTGCGCTGGCACGGCGCCCTGCCGGAGGAGACGGCCCCCGATCTGCGCCTCGCGCTCTCGGTGCTGCGCGACTTCCGCTACGACGCGCTCGAGGCTACACTCCGGGGCGATCCGGCCGGCGAGCTGGAACTCGCCGTCCACCTGCGCGGCACCAGCCCGGAAGTCTACGGTGAACGCCCCATCGAGCTGC
>BEIP01000002.1 GCA_002898955.1 bacterium HR39
CGGCATCGGGGTGGTCGGCGCTGAGGTAGGCGATGCCCTGGACGGGCTTGGGCTCCTGGCGCTGGCGGGGGAGGTAGGGATCCAGGTTCACCCCGTTTCTGCCCCCCACCTTGGTCACCAGGGCCAGCTTGAGGGCCACCTCCTCCACCCCCTCCAGGGAGTGAGGGGGGTGGGCCGTGGCCCCCTGGACGAAGCAGTTGAGCAGGTTGCCGTGCTCCGTGCCCGCCCCGGCGAGGATCCGGCCCCCCGGGGAGAAGCGCTTGTTGGCCATCAGGGAGAAGAAGGCTTCCTCCCAGTAGGCCCTTTTCTCGGGCTTCTCGGCCTTGGCGATCTCCCGGGCCACGCGGCGGAGGATGTCCTCCACCCGCTCCTCCCCCGGGAGGGCGTACTGGCGCCTGGCCAGCGCCGTGGAAAAGCTGTCGAAGTGGGTCTCCTTCATGCCTCCCTCCACTTTTGATAGGCCCTGAGCAGGTCCCAGAGGATGGGGGGTCTTTCCCCCGCCAGGACCGAGACCATGAGGTCGAGGAATTCCCTCCTTTCCAAGCCCAGCTCGCTCGCCGCCTTTCCCAGGAGGGGATCCCGTTGCCGGTAAGCCTGGGCGAGGAGGGCAGCCCCTTCGAGGAGGTCTTCCTCCCGTTTTCCGGCGGGTGGGAGGCGGGGATAGGCCTCCTCTCCCGGGCTCCACTTGCCGAGCTTTATCCCTTCGGGGGGGAGTCCTTCTAAAAGGCGGTCCACGGCTTGGGGCAGGTCAGGGACGAGGAAGAGCTTTCCCTTGCCCCGCACCTCCACCGCGGCGGCGAAGGCCGGCCTCGCTAGCCTTCGCCTAGCTCTGAGATCGGGGGAACCGAGAAGGGGTCCGTACCTGGGGTTTTCCAGTACGTCCAGGAGGTCGCCCCCGTGGACGCTGGAGATGACCTGGATGCCCCTGCGGGCGGCGGACTCCACCTCTTCCACGTCATCGTTGTAGCCCACCTCGTCCAGGACCAGGACCAGGGGAGCGTGGTTGGCGATGACCCGCCTGATGATCTGGGCCTGCTCCTTTGGGTCCGGCACCTGGTGCCACCGGGCGGTGCCCAGGGCGGGGTGGGGAACCCTTCCGAGCCCCCCGATTTCGTTGGAGGTGTCGATGACGGAGAGGTGGGGCCCGATCTCCCGGCTGAGCAGGGCCACGATGTTGCGGAGGAGGGTGGTCTTTCCCGACTCGGGAGCGCCCACGATGAGGACGCTGCCCCTGGAGGTCAGGACCAGCTCCTCGAGCTCCTTGGGGGCCACCTGGAGGAACCTGGCTATCCGGATGGTGAGCCCGATGATCTCCCGGGTCCTGGAGTAGATGACGGAGATGCGGTGGGCGGTCCCGTCCAGTCCAGCCCTGCCGTCCTCCTTTATCCCCGAGAGGCTGCTGACCACGTAGGCGATCTCGTCCTCCTCCACGAGGATGTCCGCGTACTCTACCACGTTGCCCCACCCCCCGTAGCTCACCACGAGGGGTCTTCCGAGGAGGAGGCTGATCTCCGAGACGCCCTCCAGGTCGCTCACGGTGTCGCGGATGCGTCCGGGAAGGATGTCCATGAGGGCTTGGTACCCCCGGGCTTCCTCCTCGAGGAAGGGGTTCACGGCGGTGATGAGACCGGTCATCTCCGATGCCATACTTCTCCGTCAAAGTAGGCGCTTCCCTCCTTCTGGAGGAGCTGAAGGTCCCGGGCTACCAGGGGGGCGGGCAGCCCCGTGCGCCTGGCGATCTCAGCGATGCTTCCGGGAAGGGCCGAGAGGACGCTCTGGGGACCGGGGGCGGCGTTCTCCCCCCTGGGAGAGGACGGGGTTCTGCCCTGGTTCCTCCCCTCCTTGGCTAGGTCACCCAAGGCCTTGGCCACGATGAGGGTTCCCACGGGGACGAAGAGGCTCTGGGCGAAGGTCTCCCACACGGGGAGGTCTCCCGCCAGGGCCATGGCCCGGTAGTTGCCCAGCCAGACGAGCCCAAGGGCCACGTACGCTCCGTACGCGGCCCAGTAGCTCTTTCCGGGGAGGAGGTTGGCGGCCAGGGAGAGGAGGAAGGCCACCATTTCGAGGCTCGCCGCCAAGGCCCAGGAGAGGGGCGCGGGGAGGTCTCCCAGCGTGAGCCGGTACCAGGAGGCCAGGTGGGCGGTGGATACCGCGAGGGTGCTCAGGTAGGCGGCGAAGAGGGCGAAGGAGATCAGGCGCTCGGCCTTCATGGGGTCCTCCGCGGGGGCATGCGGCTCTTCAGGGCCTGGACCACGTAGACCACCCGGTAGACGTAGATCTGGGTGGTCCGAGGGGGTTGGTGGGCCCTTCCAGGGCCCGCGTTGTAGGCCGCCAGGGCCTTGTTCCAGTCCCCAAACCTCCTGTAGAGCCTTTGGAGGTAGAGCATGGAGGCGTAGAGGTTCCAGTCGGGGTCGTAGAGGTAGGAGGGAGGCACGCCGAGGCTTCGTGCCGTGGAGGGAAGCATCTGGCCCAGGCCGATCTCCCCCTTTGCCCCCACCGCTTGGGGGCAGTAGCGGGATTCGGTCCACACGAGGGCTACCGCGAGGTTGGGGGGTACGCCGAAGCGCTCCGCCCAGTAGAGGGTCTTGGCGTAGAGGTCCTGGGGGATGTACCCGCAGGCCCAGGCGGTAAGAGGGGAGGCCATCAGGAGGAGCAGGGAGGCGAGGAGTCCTCTAGGCATAGTCCCTTTCCCACATGAGGAGGAGGAGGTGGACGATGGCGGAGAGGAGGAGGATCTGGGCCCCCCGGTCTATGGAGAAGATGAAGATGGCGAGGAGGCCGTAGCCGTAGCCCGCGTACACCAGGGCGCGGAAGAGCCGTTCTCTCATCCTCACCTCACGGAGCGAGCCCCAGACGCCTCAGCTCGGAGCGGAGCCGCGCCTCCTCCTGGAGGGTGCGCTTCACGAACTCTCCGAGCTGCGTGAAGGGATTGTAGGGCAGAACCTTCGCCCTCGAGGGCTTCGGCTGGTAGCGGTAGCTGGGAGCCCGCGCGAAGGCCGCTACGAACCGTCCGCGCCAGAGGTCCGGGTTCCCCTGGGGGTACACGAGCCTGCCGTCTACCATGGCCCCGTAGCCGTTTACCCGCGCCAGGCGGATGCTGGCTCCCACCAAGGACAGGACGCTCGTGTAGGCGTCCTTGGCCTCCGCCTCCTTCGGGGGGAGAAGGAGGTAGGCCCGCACCCCGCGCTTCACCACCGCCTCGTGGAGGGCCTTGGCCAGGGCCTCATGGGTAAGGCGCGGAGCGGCGAGGAGAACCTCGCTCCTGGCGGCGGCCACCGCCTCCACGATCTCGGCAGGCGGGTCCTGGGCCAAGGCGCCAGGGGCGAGGACCAGGCCCAGGGCGAGGAGGCTAAGGCCTTTCCTCATCTCCTTCCTCCTTGGGAGGGGGAAGCTGGTTCCACCCCTGGCCGCGCCTGGGGGGCGGGGGACCTGGGTCCTCCGCCACGAGGGGGGGCTTGGCCACGACGCGGGCGGTTTCGCCCTCCTTCAAGTGCCAGTAGTCCGTCATGGACTGGGGGTTGAGGGGTCGGGAGACCACGGGACGGCGGTCGGAGATGGTGTAGCTGTTGGCCACGGGGGCCTTGCGGGCCTGGTAGTCCGCGTAGGCGGTGCGGGCCGTCTGGTAGGCCACGCGGTTCAGGGCGTACAGGCCCACGGCGGTGCGTCCCGCCGCCGCGGCGGCGCTCTTTGCCGCGGATCCGGTGGCGAGGGCGGCCTGGGTGCTGGTCCTGGCGGCGGTCTTGCCGGTTACCGCTCCTCGCACGAGGCCCGCCATGTCGCCCACGAGCCCGGCGATGCCTCCTACGAACTGGGTGATGAAGCGGCTAGCGCCCAGGGTCACGTAGAAGGCCAGGATGACGCCGAAGACGAGGGAGAGCAGGAGGCGGACTATGGCCCAGATGAGGGCGCCCACGTGCTTCAGTCCCTCCCCGATGTTCCACATGCTGATGTTTTCCAGGGCGCTCACGTGGTAGTTCCAGGCTTGGCCGAACTGCTCGGCGGGGATGCCGAAGGCGATGAGGGCGGCGGCTCCGAGGACGATGGGGGCCAGCAGGACCACGAAGGCACCGCCGATTATGGCGCGGTAGAGGGGTTGGAAGAACTGGGCGGTGACCCCGTGGCCGTTCATCACCAGAAAGGGGATGATGGCGGGTAGGAACATGAGGGCCACCAGCATGCCCACGCCCGCTGTCACCTGGAGCACGGCGAGGAGGAGGAGCAGGGGTATGAGGGCGATGGCGAAGATGTTTAGGTAGGCGGCGAACTTCCCCACGGACTCGGTGGCCCCTTTGGTCCCCGCCCCGGCCATGTCCACCACGGTGGTGTTGGTGATGCCCTTCTCCAGGGCCTTCTCTCCCACCTTGCGGGCGGCGTTCCCCATGACCCCCACGGTGGCTATGCCCATGGCCCCGGCGCCCACGGTGATCACGTCCGAGGCGGCCCGCGAGAGGGCCAGGTTGTACTCGAAGAGCCTGTCGGAGATGGTGATGCTGGTGTCCACGGCCCCTATGAAGAAGCTGGCGGCGGCCTCTTGCAGGGCTGGAGCGGCGGCGAGGAGGGCTCCCGCGATGGCCCCGCGGATGGCGGTGGAGAGGAAGATCTGGCCGCGGAGGCGGGCGGTTCCCTGGAGGAGGCGGATGCCCACCAAGCCCAGAAGGATGGCTCCTGCCAGCGTCTGGAGGGCGTCGAAGGCGCCCAGGTTCTTCAGGTGGAACTGGATCCGGGCGAGGGTGTTGCTCACGTCGGGGAGAACCCCCCAGTCGGTAAGGAGCTCGATGACTCCCTGTGGGGCTTGTCCGTTCACGGTCTCCTCCTCAGTTTTGCGCCTCGAGGCACTTCTCCGGCTCCCGGTACCAGTTGCAGCGCGTGGGCTTGAGGACGCTCTTCCACAGCTCGCGCACGCCCCTGGCGGTTCCCACGGCGGCGTCCAGCTGACCCATGACGTAGCCCACCTCGTTGGCCGCCTCCTGAGCGGTGGCCGCCACCTGCCCTCCTAGGATGTCGGCCAGGCGCTCCGTCTGGTAAGCGAGCTGCTGGTTGGTGTAGACGTTCTGCTGGGCGAGCTCGGCCAGGGCCTGGTAGAGGAGGCTCTGCATGACCACGTTCCCCTGGGTGAGCTGGGCGAGCCCTTTGACGGCGATCTGGACGGCGGCCCTGGTGGAGGTGGCGTTCTGGGCTTCCTCCACCAGGGCCTTGGTCTTCTCCTCCGTCTCCTTGATGGTGTTCAGGATGTCCTCGGTCTTTTCGGAAATACGCTTGGCGGCCTGGGCCGCGGCGAGGGTGGGGGTCTTGGCCTTGGTGGCGCTCACCGCCCGGTCCAGATGCCGCACGGCCTGGAGGGCGCTGGCTTGGGTGGCGGTGTATATCCTCTTGGCCTCGCTGAGGTGTGAGGCCAGAATCTTGGCCTCTTGGGTGAGCTGGTCCTGCTCCTGGAATATCTGCCTTATGAGGCTTTCGGCTTCGGGGGTCCCTGGGGTGACGAGGGAGAGCTGGTCCTGAAGTTGGCTGATCCTCTTCCTGCGCTCCTCGATCCTTCCCCAAGTCCCCGTGAGTCGGTCTTTGATGTCCTCCGTGGCCTTCTCCAAGTCCGTGAAGTAGTCCTTGTAGGCGCTTTCGATGGTCTTCAGGGCCTCCTTTTCGGCATCGGCAGGCGACACGTCGTTTTCATAGGCGTCCTGGTAGATCTCTCCGGGCCCGCGGTGCCCTTCGGGGTTGGGGAAGTCGGGCAGGGCGACGCCCACCTCCCGTGCCATGGAGCCGACGACTCCCGTGTCGGTGGCGGCGGAGATCAGGGGGTTGTCGAGGTCTTTGAAGACCTTTCCCATGGTGAGGTTGAAGCGGTTGAGGTTGGTGTTGAACTCCTTGAAGAGGCCGAGGAGCGCGCAGAGGTTGAGCTTCCAGTCCCCGAGGCCTACCTCTATGTCCCCGAACTGGCAGAGCAGGGAGATGATGCCTCCCAGGTCTTGAGGAGAAGGGGATGGAGGCGGGCTCGAGACCTGGGGAGCCGCCAGGGTGAGGGTGAAGGACGCGGTAAGGGCCACCGTCCACTTCTTCATTGCCTACCTCCTGCTAGCTTGTACACCGCTTTGAGTACGCTTCCCTCCCTCTTCGCCGCGGCCTCGCGGCGCTCCCTCTCCAGGGGGTGGGTGGTGAAGAGCCAGTAGCGCACGGGGTCGGCAATGATGCGCACTATGCCTCCCTCGCCGCCCTCCCCCTGGCGCAGCCAGACCTGGGCCTCGCTGTAGTGGCGCAGGGACTTGGTGAGGCTCGAGTTGAGGCTGGCGAAGCTCACCGGGCAGCCCACCACCTCGGCGATTTCCTCCGGGGTGTTCTGCGTGCGGAAGAGGAAGAAGGTGGAGACGTTGGCGGCCACGGCCCTGGCGTGCTCCGAGAGGAAGTCCCGGAGGTTTTGGCTCACCGCCCAGGTGGAGATGTTGAGGGTCCTGCCCCTGCGGAAGAGGTCGTAGACCGCGGTGGCGCTGGTGGGGTTTTGCAGGAGGTACCAGGCCTCCTCGAGGATGGCGATGCGCCTGGGGTAAGGGCTTCCGTTAAGGAAGCGCCAGAGGAGCTGGACCACGTTGAGCATGGCCACGGGAAAGAAGTGGGGAAGGCCCTCCACTTCTTGCACCACGATGTAAAGGAAGCGGGTCTTGGGGTGGATGTTCACGTTGGAGGGGCCATCGAAGATCTTCCCAAGGGGAGTCTTCCTGGACCAGCGGTCCAGGCGGGCGGCGAGGCTCGCCGCCACGGCCTTCTCCTCGGGGGTGGGAGCGCGGCCCGTGACCTGGTTCAGGTTGTTCAGGCTCGTTATGAGGTCGGAGATGGTGGCCCCCTGGTACCGCCTCTCCCACTCCCCGTCGGGGGCCTTGTGTTGGGTGGTCCTCCTGCGGTAGGTCTGGAGGATGGCGCTCCGGAGGATGGCCTCCTCGATGGCGGGATCGTGGTCCCCCGTGGGGGGAAGCATCTGCCGAAAGAGGGCCTCGAGCTGGAGGAGCTTGACCTCATCGGGCTCGTGCTGGTCTGGAGCCAGGTCGAAGGGGTTGATGACCGTGGGGCTCTCGGGCCCGAACTTCACCATGGCGGCGAGTCCCTCCTCCCGCATGGCCTCGTAGAGCCCCTTGTAGCTCCACTCGTGGCGGTCTATGGCCACCGCCACCACGTCGTCGCTCTTCAGGGCCTCGGTGAGGCGGTGCTGGGCGAGGTAGCTCTTGCCGGATCCCGACTCCCCCACGATGAGGGCGTTGTAGTTGGGGAGCTTGGGGTCCCACGGGTCGAGGGCCACGGGCTGGTTGCCCCGGTTGAGGTAGACCTCCCTGGGCCGCTCCGCCTCGTAGGTCCAGTACCCGTTGGTGGGCCAGTAGTGGGCGGCCTGGGTCTCCGGGTACAGGCGGGGCCTGGAGAGGGCGTGCCCGGAGAAGGGCAGGCCCTCGAGGAAGTGTCGGAGGACCCCCCGGTGGAGGCGCATGAAGGGGTGCCCCTCCAGGGCGGTCATGGCGGTCTGGGTCTCTAGTATCCGCTCCTGGAGCCTCCTTGGGTCCGAATCGACCAGAAGGAGGAGGGCGGAGACGAGGTAGAGCCCCTCCCCCGAACGCCTTATGTAGCGGATGTACTCGGAGACCTCCCTCGCGCCCTCCTCGGCCCCGATGTCGGGGACATCGGTCTGTCCGGCGGTGACGTAGTAGTCCCGGAAGCGGTTGCGGAGGATGCCCTCGGCCTTGGCGTTGGGCACCCTGGTAATGTCCAGGACAAACCAGGAGGGGAGGCCTGCCGCCTCGAGGACCCCGTTCAGCATGCCGAACCAGGTCTCGTCGGGCACGTCCACTAGCTTGAAGAAGACGAGTTCGCTCTCTCCGAGCTTGAGCCTGTCAAGATGCCTGTTGTCCAGGGTGGAGCGCACCAGCTTGCTCCTCAGGGTGGCTCGCCTGGAAGCCTCTCCCAGGCCGCCCGGCAGTCCCTTCCGCGGCATGTGGAGGGGCGTGGGGACGTAGCCCTTGGGGGGCGGAAGGTCGGGGTTCAGGTACTCGAAGATGACGCTGAAGAGCTCCCCGTCCTCTAAGGGGCGGTGGGGAAGGCCCGCCCTTCCCAGGGCCAGGGAGACCTGGGAGCGGTAGGCCTCCAGCTCCTTCAGGAACTCCTCGTACTCCTCCACGGTGTAGCCCACGTAGGGCTCCCGCTTGGTGCCGGGAAAGAGGTCTTGGAGGAAGGCGAGGAAGGGGCGCTTGGTGCTGTAGCCTAGGCGGGGAGTCCCCACGGGCAGGGAGATGTAGTAGCGGTGGGCGTAGATCTGCCCCGCCTTCTGCCAGCGGCGGAGCTCTTCCAGCTGCTGCCTTCCTATTTCTCTCAGGAAGGGCTCCTCGGCGGTGATGCCCTCGGCGTAGCGGGCGAGCACGCCGTCTATCTCCAGGATTTTGGCCTGTACCAGGAGGCGGAGGCGCTGGTTATCCCGCAGGGTCCGCAGGAGCCCCTTGAGCCCCCGGTGGAAGAGGGTGAGGGCCTCCTCCCCCATGGTTTCGCGGTTGGGGAGGAAGACTTCGAAGGCGATCTCGGCCCGGCTGTCCTTGAGGTAGACCGCTTTCCCCTGGATCTCCCAGTAGGGGAGGAGCTCCACCAGGGAGCCCGTGTCCTTGTCTGCGGCCTTGACCTTTCCCATGAGGGGGTCCACGCGGTCATCGAGGGGATGGGCGGGGGCGGGTTCCAACCGCCCCGGAGCTTTGGACTCAGGCCGCTGCCTACGCATAGGTCCGTTTACGCTCGGCCTTGGGAAGCTCCTTCTGTGCCCTGTAGACCAGGGGCGCGTTCACCGGGTCAGGGCCGTGGTCGTAGAAGTAGCGTTCCTCGAAGACCCAGCGGGCGAAGTCCGTGTGTGTCCCGTGGGGGAAGACGGCGAGGAAGGCCCGCTTGCCCAGGTATCCCCCTGCGGCGGAGAGGGCCATGAGGAAGAGGCTCGTGCCCAGGCTGAGACCAAGGGTGCTGGTCAGAAAGCCCACGAAGGCCACGAGGAGGCCGATGAGGATGAGGTCGGCCCACGTGATGTCGAAGAAGAGGTATGAGGGCTGGTCCAGTTTGAAGGTGCGCATGCTGAGCACGGCCCTTCCTCCTTTCTTTCAGACCTCTCAGGACGAGGATGCCGAGCAGGCCTGCTTCGGGTTTCCGAAGATGGAGATGAAGGCCAGGACGATGCCCACGCCCGTGGCGGCGATGACCCCGCCCCACACGAAAACGCCCCAAACTCTGACCTGTAGGGCTTTCAGTATAAAGCCGAGGACCACGGCGATGCCCGCGGCGAGGAAGACCACGGGGCCCGCCGTGTTGTAGATGTAGCACATGGCCTCTTTAATAGGGTCGATGGCCTTACCTAGGGCGCTCTTGACGTCGGTTCCCCCGAAGTCGACACCGCTACCCTGCTGTCCCGAGTTCGGGGCAGCCAGGCCCAGGTTCGCCGCTCCCGTGAGGGCCAGGGTGGCCAGGGCTCCCGCCTTGGCCCCCCGGAGGAAGTTCTGGGCCGGGGTGAGGTGTGGGAGGTCTCCGAAGTGCTCCCCGAAGTCCCGCCGCACCTCCAGGGCCTGGGACTGCGTCCAGGCGTAGGCCCTGACCGCGAGCTCCTTCACGCCGACAAGCCCCTGGGTTATGTGGCGAAGTGATTTCATTACCACCTCCTCAGGGGGTATTATAGAGTCATGGCGAACGGAAGGCAAGGTGCCCCCACGGAGGGCGGCGGCGACCTCGAGGCCCTCCATCGGGAAATCGCCGAGGCCTGGGGTAGGGAAGTCCCGGACCGCAAGGATCCCGCCTACGCGGAGATGACGGCCTGGCTCATGCAGAACCGCCCCGACCTCCTCTCCCGGCTCTACGCCTACGAGGAGCTTCCCGAGGAGGGGAGGCTCCAGTACGAGGCCAGGGAGGCCACCAGGGAGCTCAGGCGGAAGCTCGCCTTCGAGGAGGACGAGCGGGGGAGGCCTTTCCTTTCCAAGGGAAAGGTGGGGGGGCTTCTCCAGGTGGGGGCCGCGGTCCTGGTGTTCGGGGTGGTGGGTTGGTTCCTCCTGGTTCCGAGGCTCTTTGGGGATCGGGGGGGGGACCAGCCTCCGCCGCCTCAACCCCCACCCCAGGTGGAGCAGGCCAGCCAAGAGGCTCCTCCGGAGGAAGCCAATCCCTCTCCCGTGGCCCCTCCCGCGGCTCCTCCTGCTTCTCAGAAGGTGGAGGCTCCGAGCCCGCCCCCGGTGCCTGAGCTTCCTCAGGCTCCTCCACCACCGCCCCCGCCCCAGCTCACGGGGGTGGTGGTGGCTTCTCCCGTGGTCGCGGGGGAGGCGAGGACCGCCGAGCCCTCGTCTCCCGTGGGGAGCGCCTTCTTCGTGGGGGCGCAGGTTCCCGGAGGGGGGGGCGGCGCAGCGGGAGGGTTATTTCGGGAGGGGGCGGTGTCCCCCGGGAGCGCGGTCTTCGGGGAGGCGGCCTCTTCCCCGGGGGCCGCGGTGGCGGCGAGGGAGGAGGCGGTTACTCCTCCTCCTGAGCGGGGGCCCGAGGTCCGGGACCGGGGCGTGGAGGAGGCCCTTTCCGGCATGGAGCGGGCCGTGGTCCAGGTCTCGGCTCCGTCCTCTCCGCATTCCTCCTCTGAGGGGCCTTCGTGTCCCCCTGGGGGCTTCCTGAGGGGGGTCCTCGAGACCAAGGTGGCGGTGGTTCAGGGGCAGGAGGGGCCCGTGGCGGTGCGCGCCGGGGAGAAGGTCTTCCTGGGTAAGGTCTTCCTTGGGTCCTCGGGCAGGGTAGAAGGCCGTCTGGACCGGGTGGTGGTGGGAGGACAGGTGAGCTCCGCCAACGCCTACCTCGCGGAGAAGGACACGAGGGCGCCGGGGATCCCTCCGAGGGTGGTGGACCTGGCTCCCGCCCTGGCCCAGGATCTCCTTCGCGGGGCGGCCAACGGGGTGGTGGCCTATGTGGAAGGGCTGCGCTCCGCCACGAAGGTGGTGGTGGGGTCCGGGGGGCAGGTGGTGGTGGAACGCGGATCCCCTGACCTCCTCTCCAGCCTGGTCGGGGACGTGGCCAAGGTCCTGGCGCTTCCCCAAGGCTCAACTAGCGTGGTGCGGGTGTACGAGGTGGACCGGGGCACGGAGGTGGAGGTGGGCTGTCTTTAGGGCATGGTGGGGGCCGGTAGCCCTTTGCGCTTCCTCTACCTCTGCCGGGGCTCCCCTACCACGTCCGGCACGGGGTAGCCCTCCACCAGGGCGAGCCACTTGGTGTTGACCCTGACTCCCGAGAGCTGCGTGGGGAGGTAGATGGGCAGCGGTTGCTTGGTATCCGCCGGCCCCCTGCAGGTGATCCAGTAAACGGGCACCCGGGGAGAGGTCTCGGCAAAGGGGACGGCGTAGAGGTAGAGGTGCGGGGCCACGCCATAGATCTCGTACTCCGCCCTGGGGGCCGTGAAGGGGTCTCCCTTGGGCACCGGACCGCCTCCGGCTCCGCTCCAGTAGAGGGGCTGGTCGTGGACCCCACCCCGCTGGCTCAGGGTCTCCTTGAGCTTTTCCGCGGGCACCACGCCCGGGGGGTCGAAGCTTCCCCTTGGGTTTAGGGGCCTCCCCAGCTCCCTGGTCCTCTCCGCCGGAGAGGTGCCTGGGGCGGCCTGTCTGGTGTAGATGGGGGCCTTCCCGCCCAGGACTTGCTCCACCTTTTTCGTGAGAGCTCCCCAGTCCGGGCTCCTGGGGCCTTCTACCGGGGTGATGAAGGCTCCCCGTTCGGGGCGCGTGTAGTCCTCCCAGTAGATGCCCTTGGGGGCGTAGCGCTTTACGGCGCCCTCCACCCGGTCCAGGTACCTCCGGTAGTAGACGGAGAAGGCGTGGGCCTTGGCCTCGGCCAGCCTCCGGTTCATGTCCGCCCAGTCCAGCTTGTAGCCGGGGCAGGGCTCTTCCTCGTACCACACGGGGGTGCTGGGCAAGTTGCCGTCGCAGTAGTCTTCCGGGCCCACCTGTTCTGGAATGGTCCGGTCCGGGGCCTCGGGGTTGGCCCCCTCCCAGATGTCGAGGAGCCCGTCCTTTTGGGGCCCTCCGGAGCACTGCCTGCCGTAGATGGAGGCCATGATGCGGAAGTAGAGCTGGGCGTCGAAGTAGTTCCAGGCCTCCGAGACTGCCCGCTCCAGTTGCATGGCGTTTCTCCTCGGGATGATGGGGGCCACCAGGGCCTTTCCCGTCTTGCCCTGGACCCGTTCGTACTCCACCCCCTCTTCGAAGATGGCGGAGAGCATGTTGAGGGAGCTCGCGAGGGCCAGGAGGGAAAGGGCAGGGAGGGAGAGGAGGAGGAGCCTTCCCTTCACGGCTGCCTTCCCTCGAGGGCCAGGGTGAGGCTCCCCGCCCTGCCCACCACCTTGAGGCGTAGCTCCTCGTTCCCCACCTTGAGGGGGATGGAAAGGGTGGCCTCCTTCTGGCCAGGGACGAGGAACTGGAGAGTCACCCCCTTGAGGGGCATGAGAACCGCGTCTCTCCCTACCACGCGGAAGGGGATGGGCTTTCCTTCCCGGGTGGTGGCCTCGGCCTGGCTCACCGGAACGGACACGGGGTAGATGGTGGCGGACCGCACCTCCAGGTTCACCTTTAGGCCGTCCGCGGTGAGCTCGCTGCTGGCGGATACGGCCAGCCCCCTGTCCACCAGGGTGGTGCTCGCGGGGGAGGTCCTTGGCCCCGCGGGTCCCGGCTCCGGGAGGTCTGGCTGCTCCGCCCGGATGACGTAGCGCCTCGGGCCCCCCTGCTCCACCACCCGCACCCGGAAGAGCATGGTGTACCCCTTGGCCCGGAGGATGAGGTCCGTTTCTCCGCTCTTGGCCTTGGGGAAGAGGACCGCCAGGTTGCCGCTGGCCTTCAGCTCCACCAGGTTGGCGTTGCCGAGGAACTGCTCCTCCACGGGGGCGAACAGCTCCAGGAGGGTGGTGTAGCCGGGGGAGAGGAGGACGGTGGCGGGGTTCACTTCCAGGCTGGGGGCGTAGAGGAAGGTGGTGGCGCTCGGCCTGTCCTGGGCCAAGGCTACGAGGGCGAGGAGGGGCAGGACTTTCAGAAGAATCCTCATCGGCCGACCTCCTTGACGGCGGGAATCCACTCGAGGAGGAAAGCCACGCTGGGGTTGGCCCCGGTGAGCTTGGCGTCCATGGCGGTGATGGGCCATTCCACCTCGAGCCGGGTGGGGGCAGGGGTCAGGTCCTCCACGGGCACTTCGAGCCGCGCCGTGGCCGTACCTCCCGGGGGAAGCCAGCCCGGCCTGCCCGAGGAGAAGAAGGACTGGGCCGTCACCTGCCGTGGGGTCCGGTCCCCCAGGCGGACCTTGGGGGAGGCGAGCACCAGGGGAAGGTCGCCCCGGTTCAAGGCGGTGAGGTCGATGAGGAGGAGGTTCCTCTCCTTGTCGAAGGAGACCACTCCCCGCAAGACGGCCCCCAGGACCTCCCGGCTAGCGGCGGCCTTGGGCTGGCTGGGGAGTCCCTGGGTTCCTGGGGGTCCTCCAGGTACGGCCCTGGAAGCGGGAGCGGGAGCGGGCTCTTTGGGGAGCAGGCGGAGGCGGTACTCGGTGGCCCTTCCCGGGACGAGCTCGAAGCGGACCCTTTCCTCCCCGATCCGCGCCTCTAGAGAGGCGCCCTTTTCTACCCTTCCCTGGAGGCACAAGCGGTCTCCCTCTTTGGCGATCTCTCCCTCGAGGCCCCCCAGGGCGTACTCCTTGACGGGAGCGGGGAACTCCACGCAGGTGGGCTCCTTCTCCGACACCTCGAGGGGCACGGGAGCCTGTCCGGGGGCGATGGGGAGGACTGCCAGCTCCTGGGCGGAGGCCAGGAGGAGGAAGCCTTCCAGGAGGAGGATGGCACGCAAAGTTTTCATAAGGAGATGATAAGCACTTCGCCCTTCGCGAGGCAAGAGCCCTTCTCCGCTCTCCGATGGGTCCGCGGCCCTCAGGCGGGCTCCAGGTGGGTCACGGAGCCGCAGATGGGGCAGAGGCCGTAGAGGATCACCATGGGCGGGTAGGAGGTCTGGAGCTTCCACCCCTCCGCCAAGGGTTCCTGGACTAGGGGCGCCTCCGTGGAGACCTCCACGTCCGTGGTGGTCTTGCAGATAAGGCAGTGAAGGTGGACGTGGGGCTCCAGGTAGCCGCCATAGCGGACTTTGCCCGCGGTGTCCACCAGGGAGTGGACTAGCTGCACCGTCAGGAACATCTTCAGGGCGAGGTAGACCGTGGTGGTGCCCACGGAAAGGTACTGGTTGGCGTCTTCCTCGAGCTCTTCGGCGGTGGGGTGGTAGCCCTTCCGGAGGAGGAGGGCGAGGAGAAGGGCGCGGTGAGGGGTGGCGGATATGCGCTTGGCCTCGAGGAGGGCCACGGCCCTTTCGTAGAGGGACGCGAGCTCCTCCGGCAGGTTGAGGCTTTGGACTTTAGGGCTTGGCCTCTCTTTCGCCTGCTCCATACCTTATGATTATACGCCAATCATCGGCAAAGGCCAGAGGGGTGCTCCTCCTTGCCTTGGTCGGGGCGGGGGGTGGCGGGTATAATTGCTTCATGGCACTCATGGACATACTCATCACCTCGGAAGAGAAGGCCCGCGAGCACGAGGGGGTGGAGGTGGCCTTTCGCAGCGAAGTCCTCCTGACCGTGGTGGGCCACGCCCCGTGGGGGCTGGCCGTGCGCCCCCTCTGGCAGGCGGAGCCTGACCCGGGGTTGCTCTTTGGGGCGGTCCTTCACCTCTCGAGGCTCGCGGCCAGGAGCCTCTCGCGCTTCGTCTTGGTCCTCCCCTGGCAGGTGGTCCCCCAAGGGTTCGGGGAGGCGGCGGGAGAAGCCTTGGACCTGGCGGGGATTCCCCGGCGCTTCCTGTGGTTCGCCCTGGAAGGGTCGCCGGAGAAGGGCCCTGGCGAGGCGGCAGAAGGGCTGCGCCTCTCCGGCTTTCCCGTTCTGGTGCGGGGGGAGGAGTGGCTCGAGGCTGAGGACCTCGGCGGGCCCTCGAGGGAGCACCCGGTATACTGGGTCTCGGGAGTGGAGCATCCCAGGGTCTATGACCTCGCCTTAGAACGGGGGGCCAGGGTTTTCTCTGGTTCTTACACGGGCGTGAAGGAGGCGGGGCTCTCCTCCTTCCGTCCCGTCCGGAGGGGGGTGTGAGGACCGAACAGCTTGCCCGCGTCCTGGAGAACGCCCGGGAGCTCGGCGTGAGCGACCTCATCTTCGCTCCCGGTCATCCCCCTCTCTACAAGCTAGGGGAGAGCGTCTTCTCCACGGACCACTGGCTTCTGGAGCTCAGGGATCTCGAGGCCCTGGTCAACTACTTCTTCCCCGCGGGCACCATGGAGCGCCTGGTGGCCATGGCGAGGGGGAGGGAGCGTCCCCAGGAGATGATGACCGCCCACTCTGGAACCTTTTCCCGCTACCGGGTTCAGCTCCTCTGGGCCCAGCCCAACGTCTCTGGTTCCCTGGGGTCCCTGGACCGGGAAGAGGTGGTGGCCGAGCCCGTGCTGGTCTTCCGCCTCATTGACCTCGAGCCCAAGCCCTTCGAGGTCCTCGGCCTCCCCATGGCCTTGGAGGAAGTGGTGCGCAAGCGCATGGGGCTCTTCCTCGTGGTGGGTCCCACGGACAGCGGCAAGACCACCACCCTGGCGGCTATGGTGGAGCGGATCAACGCCGAGCAGCCGCGCTTCGTGATGACCGTGGAGGAACCCATTGAGTACGTCTTCGCTCCCAAGAAGGCCTTCGTGGTCCAGAGGGAGGTGGGGCGCCACGTGGGGGAGCCGGCCACCGCGGTTCTCACGGCCCTTAGGAGCAATGTCTCCGTCCTGGTCATGGGGGAAGTGCGGAATCCCAGGGAGATCGAGGCCACCCTCCTCGCGGCGGAGACGGGCCACCTGGTGCTGGCCTCCCTCCACGCCGTGAGCGCGGTGGACGCGGTGGAGCGCCTGGTCCTCGCCCTTCCCCCGGAAAAGCGGGAGCTGGCCTTTCAGGTACTGTCCTCCGTCCTCCTTGGGGTCATAGCCCAGCGCCTGGTCCCGGTGAGGGAGGGGAGGAAGCGGGTCCTCGCCTACGAGCTCCTCCTCACCACGCCCGAGGTGCGGGGGGCCCTGAAGGAGGGCAACCTGGCCGCTCTGGAAGACCTCTTGCGGGAGGGGAGGACACCGGGGCTGGTGAGCCTTGAGCGCTCCCTCGCCGAGCTGGTGCGGTCGGGCAGGGTGGCCTTCGAGACGGCGAGGGCCTACGTCCACCGCGACGCCGACTTCACGGCGCTCTTTCGGGGTCGGGGGGGATGAGGAGATGGAGGGCCGGGGCTTTTCCCTTCCAGGTGATGTATCCCGTGTACTGGCACTCCGGGCACCCCTTCCCCCGGCAGGAGCAGGGGAGGATGGATACCCCTTCCCCTTCGAGCCACGCTCCCAGGAAGGTGAGCCCTTGGGCCTCGGCTTTCTCCGCCTCGAGGATGACCCTCGCGGGGTCGCCCTCCTCGAGGCGCTTCGTCAGGGGGTCTGGGTCTTTGGGGGACTGGAAGTAGAGCAGGGCTCTGGCCATGGCGTGGAGCTCCCTTTAGAGCATACCGGACGTGGAGGAGGGGAAGGTGCGTAGGGACTTGAAGAAGGCGCAAGCCCTAGCTAAGGACTGCGCTGACCTCGTGGTCTCCTCGGTGGTGGAGGCTGGGAACGAGGTCCCCGAGAGCCTCCGAGCGGAGCTGGAGGAAGGGTTCGCGGAGGTGGTCCTCCGCTTTTTGGACAGGCTGGCCCGTCCCGGGCCCCGGGGGGAGCTGGCAACCCTTTGGGCTTCCTTGACGGAGCGGGCCGCGGTGCGCTCCGAGGACCTCCCCCAGCGGTTCCGTCAGTGGGTCAAGCAGGGCTTCCTCAGTCAGCAGGAGTACGAGGCGGTCTCGCAGCTCATCCGGGGAGAGGAACCCGAGCTACCTCCGGGAGTGGACCCCCAGACCTTTATGCTGAAGGTGTCAAGCCTCCTACTGCGCTTCCGCGCCAGCAAGCGCCGCTAGGGAGCGGTGCCGCTCCCTCGGAGCCCGGACCTCACGGCAGGGTGAGGCGGTAGCGCACCTGGAAGCGGTCGCCCAGGGTGGGGCGGAGGAGGAGGCCGTACTGGAAGTTCAGGGGGCCGAGGCCGAGGTCAAAGCCCACCTCCTGGAGCAGGGACCCCACCGGGGAGCCCGGTTCGAAGAGGCCCAGGTAGGAGGGGTCGTACCGTCTGTCCCAGAGCCGGAGGGGAAGTCCGCTCAGGCTCGCGGCCTCGGTGTAGCTCACGGCGAAGAGGGCCCCTTCCAGGTTTATCCCCAGTCTGCCCTCTAGGAAGGCCTGCCAGAGGTTCGTGGCCCTGGCGTAGGCCCCGGCGAGGCTCAGGCTTAGGGGGCCGAGGTCGCCCTTGACCTCTCCGCTCACCTTCAGGGCGTTCAGGGCCTGGCGGTAGAGCCCGAGGGCCCGGAGGTGGTCCGCGATGATCTGGCCCCTCAGGGTGAGCCCGCTTCCCCCTTCCAGCCACTCGTACCCCAGGGCGAGGGAGCCCCAGGAGGAGCGGGCCTCGGCCTCCACGCTGAAGCCGGACTGGCGCTTCACGGGCTCCAGGACGGCCGCCACCTCCTCCCCTCCCTCCACCTGGGTGTAGCTCCCCCTCAGGATGAGGTCTGGGCCCAGGGGGGACAGGGAGAGGCTCCCGCCGTAGGCCCTCCCCTCCTCGCTGGCCTCGTAGCGGGCCTCCAGGGTCGCCAGGGAAAGGCTAACCCCCCCCTTCAGGGCGAAGCCCCTCCCAGGGTTCAGGAAGGGGACGCCGAGGAGCCTGGAGAGGTCTCCCGGGGAGGCCTCCTTGTAGAGAAGGCCCGCCCTTAGGGCGGCGAAGGAAGCCCCCAGGGAGAAGCCCCGGTCGGCTCCCACGCTCCAGCCCACCCCGGAGAGGGACAGCCCCCCGAGGGCGAGCTCTCCCTCGAGGACCCCCGCCGGGCTGGGAGCCATCTGCAAGGTGGCCTTCAGGGCATAGGGCTCCCGCGCCTGGGCCAGGGCGGCGAAGGTGCCTTCGGGAGCGAGATAGAGAGAGGCTTCGCTTCGCTCCCCCTCCCTCTCGAGGGCCAGGGAGAGGCGCAAGGGAAGGTCCGAAAGGGGCGCGGCGGGGTTTAGGAGCCGGGGAGACTCGGGGCCCGCGCCCACCCTGGCTTCCAGGGAGGACTTCAGGGTGAAGGGGGGAGGTGCGTCCAGGCGCTTCTGGACCTCGGCGGCGGTCTTCTCCAGGGCCGCCACCCGCTCCTTCAGGGCGGCCACCTCGGAGGCCAGGGTGGACACGGATCTGGTCACGCGTTCCACGGCCTCCGCGAACTCCCTGCGCCCCACGAGCTCCGCGAGGAGGGCGGAGAGGGCGTCCAGCTCCCTGCGCAGGGCCAGCATCTCCCCCGTGGCGTTCTGGGTAGCCACGGTGAGGGCGTCCACCAGGGAAAGGGCGCTCCCCAGGTTCTCGCCCATCTCCCCCACGGCCCTCTCCAGGAGGGCGAGGCGCTGGGCGAGGGGAGAGAGGAGGTCTTCCACCTTTTTCAGGTCCGGGTCCGCCACCCCGAGGGCCTCGAGGGCCCCCAGGACCCTTTGGGTCTGGTCCAGGGCGGCTACCTTCTCCTTCAGGGGGGTGTCCTCCTGCCCGAGGCTCCGGAGGGCCTCCGAGAGGTAAGCGTAGAGGCGGTAGACGGCCATGGCGAGTTCGTAGCGGCTCGCGGGGGACTCTCCTCGGAAGGAGCCGTCGGGGTAGCCCGTCAGGACGCCGATCTCCGCGAGCTTGCTCACCGCTTCCGCCGCCCAGTGACCGCTGGGCACATCGGAGTACGGAGGCCGCGTCTGGGCCAGGCCAGGACCCACGGAGACCAGGACTAGAGCAAGGAGAAACCTTTTCATGCGCCGATTATACGGAGGAGGGGTCCGGGCGGGCAAGGGTCTCCTAGCCTTCCCGCCCGGGGAGCTCCGCCAGGAAGTCCTGGAGGCTCACGGTGTCTCTTCCCTCGAGGTGCGCCCGGAGGGTGGCCCGCTGCGCTAGGGCGCGCAGGTCCCTCCCTGAGAAGCCCTCCGTGGCCCGCACCACCTCGTCGAGGTCCTCCTCCCGGTAGCGCCCCTTGGGGAGGAGGAGCTTCAGGATGGCCTCCCGTTCCCTGGGGCCCGGCAGGGGGAGCTCTACCCGGAAGGAGAGCCGGGAGAGGAGGGCGGGGTCGATCCTCTCCGGGTGGTTGGTGGCGAGCACCAGGAAGAGGTGTCCCGCGGGGGAGTAGAAGCCCTCGAGGCCCTGCAGGAAGAGGGCCACGATGGAGCGGCTCGTTTCGTGTTGGATCTCGTTGCGGTTCCCGAGGAGGGTCTCGGCCTCGTCCACGAAGACCATGGAGGTGGGGTGGCCTCCGGCCTCTTCCAGGAGGGCCTTCACCCGGGCCTCCGTCTCCCCGTACCACTTGCTCTTGAGCTCTCCCGGGTTCACCACGAAGAGGGGGACGGAGAGCTCCTTCGCCAGGAAGCGGGCCACGCTGGTCTTGCCCGTGCCCGGCGGTCCGTGGAGGAGGAGCCCCCTAGGGGGGTCCATGCCCCAGGTCCTCTTGTACCCTTCGGGGTCCGCCATCACCCGAGCCACCTTGAGGATCTCCTCACGCGCCCGCTCGGGGAGGACGAGGGCCCTTTCCAGCCTCTCCTCCAGCTCCTTGGGGCTTGGGGGTTCGGGCCCCCGGACGGGTTCAGGAGGTGGGGGTTCCGGTGGAGGAGGTGGGGGTTCCGGTGGAGGAAGCGGGGGTTCCGGTGGAGGAGGTGGCTCCGCGCGAAGGGGCTTCCGGGCCTTTCCCTGGGGGGAGGTCCGGGCCCTGGGCGCGGGGGAAGGCTTGGGGACGGAGAGGGCCAGGGGGAGGTTGAGGAGGAGGTGGATCAGGGAGGCCCAGGCGATGAGGTCCACCGCCGCGAGGCCCTTATCCGGGAGTAGGCCGCCTCCCGCGAGAAACCCCAGCCCGAAGGCCACGTAAAGCCCCGACAAGGCTTCTCCCATCACCCTCGTGGGGGTGAGCCTGAAGGGGTGGAAGGGTTCCAGGACCGTCCTGACCACCATGGCGGCGAGGAAGGGCAGGGAGGCCAGA
>BEIP01000003.1 GCA_002898955.1 bacterium HR39
CCGTCCAGGAGCGCGCAGGCGAAGTGGCGGGGGCCGAAGTCCTCGAGGCCCACCACCTTCGAGCGGCCGCCGCCGGGAAGCTCCGCGGGGATGTCGGCGAGCTGGCGCAGGGTGAGAGCATCGAACAGGCGCACGCCGCCCGGCTCGTAGTTGGCCACCGCCACCACGCTGCCGTCACCCGAGATGGCCCCGCCGATGGAATTGCCGGCCTGGACGATGCGCGCTGCCACCTCGCGGCGCAGCAGGTCCACCTTGGTGAGCCCGCCGTCGCGGCCGAAGAGGAAGGCATGGCGCTGGTCGCGGGAGAAGACGGCGGTGGCGTGGGAGAGATCGCCGAGCCCCTCGATGCGGCCGAGCACCGCCGGCGTGGTGGTCTCGATCACGAGGATCGAGCCGCTCGCACGCTCCACCACCAGCCCGAGATCGCCGCTGCCGCGCAGCTCCGGGCACGGTGCGGCGCGGGCCGGACGCGGCAGCAGGGGAAGCAGCAGGGGAAGGCCGAGCAGCGTGCGGCGGATCACCGGCGGGCCTCCTCCGCTGCGTCGAGCCCTGCGAGCAGCCGTCCGGCGAGCCAGCGGGCCTCGGCGGGCGAGACCTCGAAGCGCCAGGGCGGCATGGGCGTGCCCGGCACGCCGTCCAGGATGATCGCGGCCAGCGCGTCCACGTCCTTCCCGGCGAGGGTCCCGGGAAGCAGCGGCGGCCCGAGCCCGCCCTTCAGGTGATAGCCGTGACACGAGCCGCAGTCCTGGCGCAGCAGGTGCAGCAGTTCCCGCTGGCGTTCGGGCGAAGGCGCGTCCGATCCGGCCTGCGCCGGAGCGGAAAGGAGGGCCGCTGCCAGCGCGAGGGCCGCCAGCACGGAGCGCAGGCGGCGCGGATCAGACCTCCGGCGCATGCCCGACCCCTGCGAGCACGCGCGAAAGCGCCGCCTCTTCGGGAGGTGCGGCGGCGAGCTCCGGAGCGGCGGCGAGCTCCACCACCCGGCCGATCACGAACAGCACCGGCGGCCGCAGCCCGGCCTCGCCCACCTTCGCGGCGAGATCGCCGAGCCGGGCGCGCACCCGGCGCATGCCCGGACAGGTGGCGCGCTCCACGGCCAGCGCCGGCGTGCCGGCGGGAAGGCCCGCCGCCATCAGGCGCAGCGCGATCTCGTGCACATGGGCGAGGCCCATGTAGACGACCAGCGTCGTGTCGGGGTCGGCCAGCCCCTCCCAGTCCAGGTCGAGCTCGCCGTCGTCGCGGCAGTGGCCGGTGACGAAGCGCACGCCGCTCGCGAGCCCGCGGTGGGTGAGGGGGACCAGCAGCTCGGCGGCGGCGCCGAAGGCGGCGGTGATCCCCGGCACCACCTCCACCCGGATGCCGTGGGCGAGCAGGTGCAGCACCTCCTCGCCGCCGCGGCCGAAGAGGAAGGGATCGCCGCCCTTGAGGCGCACGACGCGCCGTCCGGCGAGGGCGAGGCGCACCAGCAGATCGTTGATCTCCTCCTGCTCGACCCGCGGGCCGCCCGGATGCTTGCCCACGCAGATGCGCTCGGCCGAGGGCGGCACGAAGTCGAGCACCCCGTCGCCCACGAGGCGGTCGTGCACCACCACGTCGGCCGCGCGGAGAACGCGCACCGCCTTCAGGGTGAGGAGCTCGGGATCGCCGGGTCCGGCACCGACCAGATGGACGACGGGACGCGGTTTCATGGCGGGGTCTCCCGGAGCACGGGCGGGGGCAGCGTGCCCCCGCCCGCCACGGCCGTCAATAGATGTCGAAGCGCGTGTTGTAGACGTTGAACTTGCCCGTCGGCGTGATCAGTCCGTCGAACTTGATCACCTTCTTGGGCTTCAGCGTCCTGTCGTCCACCACGACGATGGCGCTCTCCTGGTTCTTGGCGTTCCAGACCGAGAACCAGATCTCGGTGCCCTGCTTGTTGAACTCGCCGTGCACCACGCGCCGCTGGCCCTCGGCAATGCCGGACCACTCGCCGATGGGCAGCACCTCGTAGCCGGCTTCGAGGTTGTCGATGTCGAAGACGGCCACCGAGGAGGAGATCTCCGGCTCCGGATTGAGCGGCGTGTCCACGTACAGGTGCCTGCTGTTCGGGTGGGTCTTGACGAACAGCGAGCCGCCACCCTGACCTTCCAGGGTCTGCACCACCTTCCAGGCGTATTCCGGATGACCCTCGGGATCGGTGCCGATGATGGTGATGGTCTCGTCGCCGAGATGAGAGGTCGCCCACACCGGCCCGTACTTCGGGTGGACGAAGTTGGCGCCGCGGCCCGGGTGCGGACGGTCACCCCGGCTGTCGATCAGGGCGACCAGCCTGCGCTCCTTGAGGTCGACCACCGCGATCCTGTTGCGGGCGTTGGCGGCCACGAGGAAGTAGCGCTTGGTGCTGTCGAAGCCGCCGTCGTGCAGGAAGCGTTCGGATTCGATCTTGGTCACCTTCAGCGCGTTGATGTCGCTGTAGTCGACCAGCAGGATGTGGCCCGTCTCCTTCACGTTGACCACGAACTCCGGGCCCCAGTGGGAGGAGACGATCGAGGCCACGCGCGGCTCGGGATGGTACTCCTCCGTGTCGTAGGTGTAGCCGCGGGTGCTCTCGATCCGCAGCGGCTCCAGCGTCAGGCCGTCGAGGATCACGTAGTGCGGCGGCCAGTAGGCGCCGGCGATGGCGTACCTGTCCTCCCAGCCCTCGAACTTGGAGCTGTCGACCGAGCGTGCCTCGATGCCGATCTTGACCTGCGCCACCGTCTGCGGCGGGTTCATCCACAGGTCGATGAGGTTGATGAGCCCGTCGCGGCCGACGGTGTAGAGGTAGCGGCCCGACTTGGAGAAGCGCGAGATGTGGACGGCGTAGCCGGTCTTGATGCGCGCCACAACCTCGTAGGTGTTGCCGTCGATCAGTGCCACCTCGCCGATGTCGCGCAGCGTCACCGAGAAGAGATTGTCGATGTCGATGTCGTGCATCGGCTTGGTGGGGCGCTGGTCGACGGGCACGAGCACCTTCCAGCTATCCCGCATCTCCTTCATGCCCCACTCCGGCGGAGCGACGGGCTCGTTGAGGAGATAGCGGGCCATGATGTCGACCTCGCGCTCCGTCAGCTCGCCGGAAGTGCCCCAGTTGGGCATGCCGGCCGGCGAGCCGTAGGTGATGAAGGCCTTGAGGTACTCGTAGCCCTTCTCGCGGGTGACGTCGGGCGTGAGCGGCTTGCCGGTCGCGCCCTTGCGCAGCGTGCCGTGGCAGCCGGCGCAGCGCTCGAAGTAGATCGTGTTGGCGATCGCCCACTCCTCGTCGGTGAGGGTGGGGATGCCCTCCTCGACGCCCGGCTTCTTCATCTCCTGCTCGCGCAGCACGTCGAGGCTCGGCTCGTAGCGCTTGCCGGGCGTCGTCTCGTGGGCCTTGAGCTCCTCGGGTGTGGGGAGTTTCTGGGCGAAGGCCGGTGCGGCCAGCATGCTGGTGGCCAGCAGAAAGGCCAGCAGTGCGGAATGGCGCCTCCTCATGGACGGGCTCCCCGTCTGACATGGTGGTCCCTTGCGGAGCGCACTCTGCCGGCACCGCGAGATCGCGCCTTGACCCGCGTCAAGGCCCGCCTCCGACATCCCCGGCAACAGGCCCGCGCACCGGGAAGCGTGGCATGGCCACACGCCTGTTCCTGCTCCTTGCCCTGCTCCTCGCCCCGGCCGGCCTCGCGCACGCGGCGCAGCCGCCGTCGGAGTGGCCCGACCTGTTCCCCGGTGCCACCCGGCTGGGGCCGATCGAGGGGGAACCGCCGGCGGCCGCGGCGTATCGCGACGGCGAGCTGCTCGGCTACGTCTTCTCCACCCGCATGGTGGTGAACTCCAGGGGCTATTCCGGCAAGCCGCTCGATGTGCTGCTGGGTCTCGACCTCGAGGGCCGCATCGTCGGCGCGCGCCTGCTCGAGCACCACGAGCCCATCCTGATCGTCGGCGTGCGGCCCGAGGAACTCGAGCGCTTCGTGCGCGATCACGTGGGCCTGCGCGTCGACCGGCCGGTACGGGTGGTGCGCGGCACACCCGGCGAGGGCGAGATCGCCGCGGTGGCCGGCGCCACCGTCAGTTCGCTCGTGATCGACAACGCCATCGTGGTGGCGGCGCGCGCGGTGGCGCAAAGCCGCGGCATCCTCGCTTCGGGCGGCATCGACGTGGGCGGCTTCGAGCCGGCCACCTGGGAGGCACTGGTTGGGGACGGCTCCATCGTGGTGCGCCGCTTTTCCTCGGGCGAGGTGGACGAGCGGCTCTCGCGCCTCGGCGGGCACCTCTTTCCGCCGGGCGAGCCGGAGGATCTCTTCCTCGAGGTGGCGGTGGCGCTCGCCACGCCGGCGCGCATCGGCCGCAACCTGCTGGGCGACCGGCTCTACGACCACGTCATGGCCGAGCTGCGCCCCGGCGACCAGCTCCTCTTCGTCGCCGCGCGCGGGCGCTGGTCGATCAAGGGGACGGCCTGGCGGCGCACCGGCGCCTTCGACCGCCTGCGGCTGGTGCAGGGCGAGCGCGAGTTCCTCCTCCACGCCGACCGCCACCGGCGCCTCGACCGCCTCGCGGCGCAGGGAGCTCCCGAGTGGCGCGAGCTCGCGCTCTTCGACCTGCCGCGCGGGAGCGGCTTCGATCCCGCCCGCCCCTTCCGCCTGCAGGTGCGGGTGGACGGCGTGGGACCGGGCGGGGAGACGGTCTCCACCTTCCTCGAGGTCCCCTACGAGCTGCCCGCCCGCTACCGCCGGCCGGCCGAGACGGAAGCGGCCGGGAGCGGCCTGCCCGACTGGCGGGAGATCTGGTGGGAGCGGCGCTTCGAGGTCGGCACGCTGGTGCTGGCCCTGTTCGTGCTGACCCTGGTGCTGTTCGACCAGGACACGGTGGCCCGCAACCGGCGCTGGTACCGACGCATCCGCCTCGGCTTCATGGTCTACACCCTGCTGGTGCTGGGCTGGTGGGCCGCAGCCCAGCTGTCGGTCGTGAACGTGCTGACCTTCGCCCACGCGCTGATGACCGGCTTCGACTGGAACTTCGTTTTGCTGGAGCCGCTCATCTTCGTGCTCTGGTCGTACGTGGCGGTGGCGCTGGTGTTCTGGGGCCGCGGCGTCTACTGCGGCTGGCTGTGCCCCTTCGGGGCTCTGCAGGAGCTGGTGGGCGAGGCGGCCGGGCGGCTCGGCGTGCCGCGCCCGCAGCTGCCCTTCCCGCTGCACGAGGGCCTGCGCACCGTCAAGTTCGTGGCCTTCCTCGCCATCTTCGCCGTGTCGCTGGGCGACATGACGGCGGCGCTGCGCCTCGCCGAGGTGGAGCCCTTCAAGACCGCCGTCGTGCTGCGCTTTGCCCGCGAGTGGCCCTTCGTGGCCTACGCCCTCGCCCTGCTGGCGCTGGCCGCGGTGATCCCGCGCGCCTTCTGCCGCTACCTCTGCCCGCTCGGCGCGGCGCTGGCGCTGCCCGCCCG
This sequence comes from bacterium HR39, assembly GCA_002898955.1. GTDB lineage: Bacteria > Pseudomonadota > Alphaproteobacteria > Geminicoccales > Geminicoccaceae > HRBIN39. The sequence continues at coordinate 5,432 of BEIP01000003.1, forward strand.
CCTGCGGCAGTTCGAGTGGCTCAAGCGCCGCTTCCAGTGCGGCCGCGAGTGCCGCATCTGCGAGCAGCGCTGTCCGGTGGGCGCCATCCACCCCGAGGGCTTCATCCACCCCGGCGAGTGCATCCACTGCCTCGAGTGCCAGGTGAACTACCGGGACGACACCCTGTGCCCGCCGCTGGTGCGCCGGCGCCAGCGGCGCGAGGCCCAAGAGCGCCTGCGCGCGGGCGCCGGCGCGACGGCGGAGGAGGAGGCCGCCTCCTAGCCGCGACGCACCCAGCGCAGCGCCCCGTCCTCGCCGGCGATCCGCGCCACCTCGCCGCGCCGGTGGAGGTGCTGGAGGTGGGCGAGGGTCTCGCCGAGGGCGAAGCCGAGCTGGCCGCGGTCGATCTCGAAGTCGAACAGCCGCGGCATGATCTCGAAGGCGGTGCGCGGCTCGGCACAGGCCGAAAGCGCGCGGGCGAGGCGCTCGTCGTGGTGGCGGGTGAGCTCGCGGATGCGCGCGTGCAGGCCGAGGAACGGCCGGCCGTGGGAGGGCAGCACCAGCACCTCCTCCGGCAGCTCCAGATAGCGGCGGATCGATTCGAGGAAGTCCGCGAGCGGATCGGACCCGGGCTGGCTCGGCGGCAGGCCGACCACGGGGCTGATGCGCGGCAGGATCTGATCCGCCGCGATCAGGATCCCGGCCTCCGCGTCCCACAGGGTCACCATCTCCGGCGCGTGGCCCTCGCCCAGCATCACGCGGAACGCGAAGCGGCCGGCGCGGAAGAGCTCGCCCTCGCGCAGCCGCTGGTGGAAGCCGGGCGGGGCGCCGGCGCGCGAGCGCCAGAGATTGCCGGCCGCACGGCGCGCCCGCACCAGCTCCTCGGGCAGCCCCGCCATGCGGTCGTGGCGCTCGTGGGCGTCGAGGAAGGCCTCGCTCGTGTCGAGCGCCAGCATCCGCGCCGTGGTCCACGCCATGCGGCTGGTCCACAGCTCCGCCCCGGTGCGCGCGCACAGCCAGCCGGCGAGGCCGATGTGGTCGGGATGGTGGTGGGTGGCGAGCACCCGGCGCACCGGGAAGCGCTGCAGCACCCGCTCCCAGATGGCCCGGGTCTCGGGCGTGTCGAAGCCGGTGTCGACCGCGAGGAAGCCGTCGTCCTCGCGGATCAGCCAGGCGTTGACGTGATCGAGGCGAAGCGGCAGCGGCAGGCGCAGCCAGTACAGTCCCTCGACCACCTCCACCGGCTCGCCGAAGGGCGGACGCGGATGGGTGTAGCTCACGGCGCTTTGCCCCTGCGCCGGCGCGGAAGCCCTCACGGTCTCCTCTCCCCGGTGGATCGGGCGGGCACGGGTGCGGACCCACCGGCCGCGGCGGGAAGCCGCCGCAGGAAGTCCGCTACCGCCGCCAGCACCTCGGCCGGCCGCTCCAGATGGGGCACGTGCCCGCAGCCCGCAAGCACGAGGCTCTCCGCCGGCCCGGCACAGCCCCCGACCACCGCCTCCACCTGGGCGAGGCTGCCGTAGGGATCGCCATCACCCTGGATCACCAGCACCGGCACCCGCACCCGCGCGAGCAGCGGCCGCACGTCCCAGGCGCGGAAGCGCGGATCCAGCCACAGTCCGCACCAGGCGGCGAAGAGGGCGTCGGCGTCGTCGTGGTGGCGGGCGAGGCGTGCGCGCAGCTCCCCCGCATCGAAGCGCCGGCATGCTGTGCGGATGCCCGCGAGGGTGAGCTCCTCGACGAGGGTGTGCGGCGCCTCCGCCACCAACCCGGCGATGCGCGGATCCCCGGCGAGGGCGGCGCACAGCAGGGCGATGGTGGCGCCGTCGCTGTGGCCGAACAGCACGCAGCGGCCGATGCCGGCCGCATCCAGGACCCGCGGCACCGCGACTGCCTCGCGCCGATGGAAGTCGAGGGGCCGGGGCAGGGGTTCGCGGTCCGAGCGGCCGTGGCCGCGCCGCGACCAGGCGAAGACGGGCAGTCCCGTCGCCGCGTGCAGGCGCTGCGGGAAGTCCCTCCACAGCCCGACGCAGCCGAGCGCCTCGTGCAGCAGCACCAGCACGGGATCGCCCGATGCCGGCCCGCCCAGCCACAGCGTCTCCAGCCTCGCGCCGTCCACCTCGAGGAAGCCGCGCCCCGCCTCCACGGCCACCGCTCCGTGCTGCCGGTCCCGCCCCGCCGCTTGATCCCCCCGCCGCGGCGGGTAGCTTTGCCTGCGCGCCCCGCGCCGGATGCGGGGCCCCTTTAGCACCATCGGGGAGAGGAGGACATGCGCGCGCTGCTCCCGGCCGTGGTGAGCGTGGCGGTCTCCGTGCTGCTCGCCGGCCCGTCGTCCGCACGCGAGTACCGGGTGGGCCTGCTGCTGCCCTATTCCGGCGTCTATGCCGCGCTCGGCGAGGAGATCGAGGCGGGATTCCGGCTCGGTCTCGAACACTTCGGTGACGTCCTCGGCGAAGACACCGTCACGGTCCTGAAGGAGGACACCGAGGTCAAGCCGCCGGTGGGTCTCGTCAAGACCAAGAAGCTGGTGCTGCAGGACCGGGTCGACGTGCTGGCCGGCATCGTGTCCTCGGGCGTGCTGGCCGCGGTGCGCGACTTCGTCCATTCGGCAAAGGTGCCGCTGGTGGTGGCGAACGCCGGCAACGTCGAGGCGACGGGGCCGAAGTGCAGCCGCTACATCGTGCGCGTGTCCTTCTCCAACGCCCAGATCGCCCGCCCCATGGGCCGCTACATGGCCGAGACCGGCATCCGCACCGCGGTGGCCATGGCGCCCGACTACGCCGCCGGCCACCAGCACGTGGAGGCCATGCAGGCCGCGTTCGAGAGTGGCGGCGGCAGGATGCTCGCGGCCACCTACACGCCCTTCGGCAGGACGCAGGACTTCGCCCCCTACCTCACCCAGGCGCAGGCGACCGGCGCCGAGGCCCTCTTCGCCTTCTACGCCGGCAGCGAGGCCATCGCCTTCATCAAGCAGTACGCCGCCTTCGGCCTGCGCGGAACGCTGCCGCTGTACGCCGCGGGCTATCTCAACTCGCGCCTCACCCTGGATGCCATCGGCGACGCGGCGGTCGGCTCCATCAACAGCCTCCACTACGTGACCACCCTCGACACTCCCGAGAACCGGCGCTTCCAGCAGGCCTTCCGCGAGCGCCACGGGCGCATCGCCTCCGAATACGCGGTCCAGGGCTACGACGCGGCGCATCTGATCGTCGAGGCGCTGGCCCGCTCGAAGGGCGACCCCGAGGCCTTCGTGGACGCTGCCCGCGAGGTGCGCTTCGCGAGCCCGCGCGGTCCGTGGTACATCGACCCGGCCACCAACAACATCGTCCAAAACATCTACATCTACGAGATCGTGAAGGACGCGACGGGGCAGCTCGTCGAGAAGATCCTGAAGGTCTACGAGGAGGAGCGCGACCCGCCGAACGGCTGCGACCTGGCCGGCTGAGGCGGGCGGCGCGGGAGCGCTGTGCGGGCGGGGCTGCGGCCCCGCCGGCGCGCGGGGAGGGGCGACCGTGTCCTACTGGATCGTCCAGCTGCTCAACGCCGTGCAGGCGTCGATGCTCCTGTTCCTCGTCGCCGTCGGGCTCGGCGTCGTCTTCGGCCTGATGAACGTGGTCAATCTCGCCCACGGCGCCTTCTACGCCTTCGGGGCCTATCTCGGCTGGACGGTGCTGCAGGCCACCGGGTCCTTCCCGCTGGCCTTCCTGCTGGCGCCGGCGCTCACCGGCCTGCCCGGGCTCGCCGTCTACGCCCTCGCCGTCGCCCGCATGCAGCGGGCCGGACATCTCGCCCAGGTGATCGCCACCCTGGGACTGCTGTTCGTCAGCGTCGAGGCGCTGCGGGCGCTGTGGGGCGACATTCCCCTCGAATTCCCCGTTCCGCCCGCCCTCGCCGGATCGGTCGACATCCTCGGCACACCCTATCCCGTCTACCGCCTGTCCGTCGTCGCCCTCGGGCTGGCCGTGGCGGCGCTGCTGTGGCTGGTCCTCTCCCGCACCATCGCCGGCGCCATGGTGCGCGCGGCGGTCGACAACGTGGAGATGGCGGCGGCGCTCGGGGTGCGCACCGGCCTGCTGTTCCCCGTGGTCTTCGTCCTCGGCTGTGCGCTCGCCGGCCTCGGCGGGGTGGTGGCGGCGCCGCTCCTCTCCGTCCATCCCGGCATGGGCGTGGAGGTGCTGGTGCCGGCGCTGGTGGTGGTCGTGGTGGGCGGTCTCGGCAGCCTGCAGGGCACGCTGGTCGGCGCCCTGCTCGTGGGCCTCGCCGACACCTTCGGGGCGGTGATGGGGCCGCAGCTCTCGGGCGCGGCGGTCTACGCCCTGCTCGCCGCCGTGCTGGTGCTGCGGCCGGGCGGCCTGCTGCCGGCGCGGAGCTGAGCGGTGTTCCGGCTGTTCGACCCGCTGCGCACCGCCCTCGCCCTTTTGCTGTTCGGCGCGGGGGTGCTGCGCGCGCTCACGGGCGACGTCTTCGCCCTCGAGATCCTCGCCGAGACGGCGGTCTTCGCCATCGCCGCCATGGCCTTCGACCTGCTGGCCGGATTTTCCCGCCTCGTCTCCATGGGCCACGGCCTGTTCGTCGGGACCGGCGCCTACGTCTACGCCGGCCTCACCGTGCTGGGCGGTCTGCCGCCGGCGGCCGCGGCGCCCGCGGCGGTGCTCGGGGCCGGCGTGGCGGGCCTGCTCGTGGGCCTCGCCACGGTGCGCACCCGCGACGTCTTCTTCCTCATGGCCACCCTGGCGTTCGGCCAGATGGCCCACGTCTTCGTCCTGCGCTCGCCGGCGCTCGGTGGCGACGACGGTCTCACCGGGGTGCCGCGGCCCGATCTCTCGGCGCTCGGGGTGGACCTCTCCGACGGCCGCACCTTCGCGCTCGCCGCCGTCCTGCTCGCCGCCCTCGTCTATCTGCTGCTGGGGCGGCTGCTCGCCTCGGCCTTCGGCCGTACGCTGCTCGCCATCGGCGCCGACGAGGGCCGGGTGCGGGCGCTCGGCATCGGGGTGGCCCGCCACCGGGTGGCGGCCGCCGCCCTCTCGGGAGCGGTGGCGGGGCTCGCCGGCGTGCTGGCGGCGTGCCACGCCATGTACGTCTCGCCGGGCCTGTTCCACTGGACCTTCTCGGGCGAGGTGCTCACCATGGCGCTGGTGGGCGGAGTGGGCAGTCTCGTCGGGCCGGTGCTGGGCGCGGCGCTGGTGGTGGAGCTGAAGTACGCGGTCGCGGCCTGGACCGCCCACTGGGGAGCCGTGCTCGGCCTGTTCCTCGTCGCCGCCGTGTGGGCGGGCGGCGACGGCATCTACGGACGGATCGCCCGTGCCGCCAGGGCGCTGCGCCGCCGGCTCCGCCCCGGTCCCGGAGGAGCGCATGTCCGCGACGGTGCTGGAAGCGCGTGAGCTGGAAAAGCGCTTCGGCGCGCTGGCCGCCGTGGACCGCGTCTCGCTGGCGGTGGGGCGGGGCGAGCGCCTCGCCCTCATCGGCCCCAACGGCGCCGGCAAGAGCACCCTCTTCGCCCTGCTCGCGGGGGAGCTGCGGCCCGACCACGGCAGCGTCCACCTGCTCGGCCACGACGTGACCCGCTGGCCGCCCGAGCGCCGCGCCCGCCTCGGCCTCGGCCGCTCCTTCCAGCGCAATCGCCTCTTCCCCGGCTGCACCGTGCGCGACCACCTCGCCCTCGCGCTGCTCGCCCGCCGCGGTCTCGCGGGGGTCTTCTGGCGCGATCCGGCCCGCGGTCCCGAGCTGCGGCGGCGGGTCGAGGAGGAGGCCGGACGGCTCGGCCTGCGGGAGGCGCTCGACGTGCCGGTGGAGGCGCTCGCCTACGGCGAGCGGCGTCAGGTGGAGCTGGCCGTGGCCATGGCCGGCGATCCGCCCCTGCTGCTCCTCGACGAGCCCACCGCCGGCATGGCCCCCGCCGAGACCGGGCGGGTGCTGGCGCTCCTCGAGCGGCTGCCGCCCCGGATCACGGTCGTGCTGGTCGAGCACGACCTCGACCTCGTCTTCGCCTTCGCTCGCCGCGTGGTGGTGCTCGACTCCGGGCGGATCGTCTTCGAGGGGACGCCGGCCGAGGCGCGCGCCTCGCCGGTGGTGCGCGAGGTCTACATGGGGGCGGAGGAGGCGGCGTGAGCCTGCTCGAGCTCTCGCGGGTGGTGGCCGGCTACGGTGAGACCACCGTGCTCCACGGCCTGTCGCTGCGGGTCGAGGAGGGCGAGGTGCTGGCCCTGCTCGGCCGCAACGGCATGGGCAAGACCACCACGCTCCGCGCGGTGATGGGCCTCGTGCCCCTGCGCGCCGGACGCATCCTCTTCGACGGCCGCGACCTCGCGCGGCTGCCCACGCCGCTGCGCGCCCGCGCGGGCATCGCCTACGTGCCGGAAACCCGCGACGTCTTCCCCTCCCTCACGGTGCGCGAGAACCTCGAGCTCGCCTGGCGGCTGCGCCGGCGCGGTGCGCCCTCCGCGTGGGACCTCGACCGCGTCCACGCCCTCTTCCCCCGCCTGCGCGAGCGGGCCGACACCCCCGGCCGCGCGCTCTCCGGCGGCGAACAGCAGATGCTCGCCATCGCCCGGGCGCTCCTGCAGAACCCGCGCCTTTTGCTGCTCGACGAGCCCACCGAGGGTCTGGCGCCGCTGGTGGTGGCCGATATCCGCCGGCGCCTGTACGCCCTCGCCGCGAGCGGGCTCACCGTGGTGCTGGTGGAACAGAACCTCGCCTTCGCCACCCGCCTCGCCCGCCGGTGCTGCGTGCTCCAGCGCGGCCGCATCGTCTGGGAGGGAGAGGCGGGGGAGCTGGCGGCGTCGGAAGACCTCGCCCACGCCCTGCTCGGCGTGGGCGCCAGCGGGAGGAAGGACCATGCGCGCGCTGGTGCTGCACCATCGTGAGGACGATTCGGGCCTGCGCCTTGCGGAGCTGCCGGAGCCGCAGCGTCCGCCGGGCTGGGTGCGGGTGCGCGTGCTGGCGGCCTGCCTCAACCGGGTGGACCTCTACATGTGGCGCAACGGCGCCGGCATCACCCACCGCCTGCCCATGGTCCTCGGGGTGGACGGCGCCGGGGTGGTGGAGGAGGCCGATCCCGACTCGGCCCTGCAGCCGGGTGATCGGGTGGTGCTCTATCCGGCGCTGTTCTGCGGACGCTGCCGCTTCTGCCTCGCCGGCGACCAGCCGCTGTGCCTGAAGGTGCGTTACTACGGCGAGCACGTCGACGGCACCTTCCGCGAGGTGCTGGTGGCGCCGGAGACCAACCTCCTGCGCCTGCCGGAGAACGCCGATCTCCTCGCCGCCGCGGCGCTGCCCACCGCCTGTCTCACCGCCTTCCGCATGCTCTTCGGCAAAATGCCGCTGCGCCCCGACGAGACGGTGCTGGTGCGCGGTGCGGGCGGCGGGGTGTCGCTGGCGGCGGTGCAGCTCGCCCGCGCGGCCGGGGCGCGGGTGATCGCCACCTCGCGCCGCCCCGAGGCGCTCGCCCGCGCCCGCGAGCTGGGGGCGGAGGCCGCGGTGTCCGAGGACGAAGACGTGGTGGCGGCGGTCATGGAACTCACCGGCGGCCTCGGCGCCGATCTGGTGGTCGAGAACGTGGGCGAGGCCACCTGGCCCAGCTCGCTGCGCGCCGTGCGCCGCGGCGGGCGGGTGGTGGTGTGCGGCGCCACCACCGGCGGTCATCCCTCGGCCGAGCTGCAGCGGGTGTTCATCCGCCAGATCGCCGTGTTCGGCTCCACCCTGGGCTCGCTCGACGAGTTCCGGCGGCTTCTGCAGCTGTGGCTGGGCGGCCGCTTCACCCCGGTGATCGACCGGGTATTCCCCTTCGCGCAGGCCGTCGAGGCGCTGCGCACCCTCGAGGCGGGGGCGCAGATCGGCAAGCTCGCCCTCGACCTCTCGGCCTGAGCGGATTCAGACGCGGCCGAAGCCCTCGGTGAGCGCGTGGAGCTTCATGTCGTGGCGCAGCGCCACGAGCGCCACCGCCATCTGCTCCGCCCACTTTTCGGGCGTGAGCTCCCACTCCTGCAGCTCCTCCGGATCCGCGTCCTCGGGCCGGTGCGGCCGCAGCACGTAGGCCGGCCCCTGCTCGTACTTCCAGCGGGCGAAGGAGCCGGGCGGCAGGAAGTCGGCCGCCTGCCGGTCGGGATCCTCGGCGAGCCACTTCTGCAGGTCGGCGAGCTTCACGAGCGGGCCCCTGGCCATGGCGCCCTCCTCCCATCCGTCTTCCTTCCGGATATGGGGACGGGGAGGGCCCGCCGGAAGGCTCACGGGCCGGTGAACTCGAGGGCGACGCCGCCGAGCTCGGCGGGCAGCACCGCGATGCCGTCGGCGATGCGCCGGTGGGCGAGGCCGCTCGCCGCCACGATCTCCGCCACCCGTTCCATGTCCTCCACCCGCACCTGCAGCGAGACGAAGCGCGCCGGCTGCTCGCGCTCCTCCGCTTCCACCTCGGGATGGAGCAGGTTGACGTCCTCGGCCGGCATCACCAGCACCCGGTCGTCCCCCACGTGGAAGGCGGCGAGCTGGTCGGTCTGGGAGCGGGTGGCGGTGCCCAGCACCCGCTCGAACAGCTCCGCCACCGGTTCCACCGGCTCGGCCAGCACCGACACGCTGACCACCCTGCGCGCCCGGTTGGCGTGGTCCAGCCACTCCGGCCGCCGCTCCAGCCCGGGCGTCTCGTGGCGGCAGGCGAACAGGCGCAGCCCCAGCGTCTCCTCCGGCGGCAGCATCACGTTGCAAAAGCGCAGCTCCACCTCGCCGTCGATCTCGAGGATGCGGGTGAGATGCTCCGGCCCACGGGCCGAGAAGCCGAGGGTGCGCCAGGCGGCGGCGGTGGCGGCGGGATCGTCGGTGGAAAACGCGAGGGCGAAGAAGCCCGCTCCGGCCGCGCGCAGCGCCGCGGCCAGCGGCGAGTCGGCCCGCGGATCGGCCACCGCCAGCAGCTCCACATAGCCGCCCTCCAGCAGCACGCAGCGGTTGGCGGTGCCCCATGCGGGATGGCGGCCGCGCGGGGTGAGGGTGAAGCCGAGCCGCTCCCAGCGCTCCGCCGCCTCGTCGAGATCGTCCACCGCCACCACCAGGTGATCGAGCCCGCGCAGGTGTCTGTCCACGGCCGTTCCTCCCTTCTCGGCCATCCGTCCGGCTTGGCGGGCGCCGGTTCCCGCCGCTAGAAGGACGGCGCCCGACACGTCCGGAGACCGGAGCGGTCCATGCCCGTCGGCATCCTCTGCGCCATCCCGCAGGAGCTGCAGCATCTGGAGCGCGAGCTCGCCGACGCGGCCGGCGAGCGCCGCGCCGGCGCCACCTTCCTGCGCGGCCGGCTCGAGGGACGCGAGGTGGTGCTGGTGGGCTCCGGGATCGGCAAGGTCAACGCCGCCATGATCACCACCCTGCTGGTGGACCGCTACGGCTGCGATCCGGTGGTGATGAGCGGCGTGGCCGGCGGCCTCGATCCCGAGCTCCACATCGGCGACGTGGTGATCGCCACCCGCGCGGTCCAGCACGATGCCGGCGTGATCGAGCACGGACGCCTCGCGGTCTATCAAGCCGGCCACGTTCCGTTTTTCAATCCCACCGACCGCCTCGGCTTCCATGTGCCGCAGGAGCTGGTGGAGCGGGTGAAGGCGCGCCTCGAAGGCTTCACCCTGCCGCCCATGTCGAAACGCGCCGGCGGTGAGGGCCGGCCTCCACGCATCGTCTTCGGCACGGTGCTGACCGGTGACCAGTACATCCACTGCGAGGAGACCCGCGAGCGGCTGTTCCGCGAGCTGGGCGGCCAGGCGGTGGAGATGGAGGGCGCCGCCGTCGCCCAGGTGTGCGAGGCCTTCGGGGTGGGCTGGCTGCTGATCCGGGCGCTGTCGGACCTCGCCGGACGCGATTCCCGCTTCGACTTCGCCGCCTTCGTCGACGAGGTGGCGAAGAGTTCGGCGGCGATCCTCCACCGCCTGCTGCCGGTGCTCTGAGCCCGCGGCCTTGCGCCGCACCCGCCCCTTCGGGCATCATGGCTCCGGGACGCGGCCCGAGCTGGGAGGGAGGCATGCTCGCGAAGGCCGGGCTCGATGTCATCTTCCGCTGGATCACCTCGCGCTCGCGGCGCTGCAACCTGCAGGTCACCTGGGCGGACGGCGAGACCACCCGCTACTTCCCGCCCGACGGTTCGGCCGACGTGCACATCGTCTTCCGCACCGGACGCGCCCAGCGCCACGCGCTGGTCAACTTCTACCAGGGCCTGTTCGAGGGCTACGTCGAGGGCGAGGTGGACATCCTCGGCGAGCGGCCCATCGTCCAGCTCGCCCGCCTCGGCCACGAGGTGCTGGGCGCCCGCTACGCCAAGGGGCCGCTCGAAGGCCTGCTGCTGCGCAATCCCGTGGTCACCATCCGCCAGATCGTCCAGGAGTGGCGGCAGAACAACCGCGATCTGAAGAAGGCGCGGGAGAACGCCATCTACCACTACGGCATCGACCCACGGTTCTTCGAGTTCGTCCTCGGCGAGACGGTGGGCTATTCGGAGGGCTACTGGCCGCCGGGCACCAACAGCCTGAACCAGGCCAAGGTGCAGCTCTACCACTACGTCTGCCGCAAGCTGAAGCTGGAGCCGGGTCTGGAGGTGGTGGAGGTGGGCTCCGGCTGGGGCTACATGCCGCTCGTGATGCGGCGCGAATACGGCTGCCGGGTCACCGTCTACAATCCCGTGCCGCGCCAGAACGAGTACATGCGCCGGCGCTTCGACGCCTGGGGCTGCGAGGACATCCGCATCCTCGACCGCGACCACCGGGAACTGGTGCAGGAGCCGGAGCGCTACGACCGCTACGTGTCCATCGGCGTCTACGAGCACGTGGGCAAGGACGGCTACGCCGACTGGATCCGCAGCATCGCGGTGGCGCTGAAGCCCGGCGGCATCGGCGTGCTCTCCAGCACCT
>BEIP01000004.1 GCA_002898955.1 bacterium HR39
CAAGCCAGCGCACGGCGAAGAACAGGAACAGCGCGAGGGCGGCAGTGTCCCACAGGAGAAGGGTGGGCTGGCCGAGGACCGCCCGCTCGCGCCGGTGCACCGGTGCGGCCAGGGCGAGCAGCGCCAGCCCGTCGGTGCCGAGGGGCAGGCCGCCCAGGACGTCGAACACCAGTCCGGCCAGCACCAGGGAGAGCGGCGTGACGAGATCCGGGCGCTGCAGCAGCCAGCAGAAGGCCACGGCCGGCGTGAGCAGCGGCAGCGGCAGGCGCTCGTCCAGCCAGGGCAGCGGCGCGAGATCGACCAGCACGGCGCCCAGCACCGTCGCCATGGGCAGCTGGCGGCGCAGGAAGGCCGGAAGCGCCGCGGCGGGCGTCATCGCATCCTCCTCTCCGCTGCGCCGGGTGCAACGAGGTCGGCGGCCAGGGGCGGCGCCGGCTGGGCGTCCTCCGCCGGCGGCTCCACCGGCGGCAGGTCGAGGATGGTGACGTAGTCGAGCCGCGCCCAGTCCACGTAGGGGCGCACCCGCATCCCGCTCTCGTCCACCCGGGTGATCACCCCCACCGGCAGGCCGGCGGGCAGCAGGCCGTCCGCACCGCTGGTCACCACCCGGTCGCCCACCGCCACGCGCGGATCCAGCGGCAGGAAGCGCAGCCGCGGCAGCGGGCCGTTGTCACCCTCGAGGATGGCGCGATCGCCCGAGGGCTCCACCACCACCGGGATGCGGGAGTTGAGGTCCACCAGCAGCAGCACGCGGGCGCTGTGGCGGCCCACCGCGATCACCCGCCCCACCATGCCGCGCTCGTCCACCACCGCCATGCCCACGCGCACGCCGCGGTCCTCCCCGGCGTCCACCAGCCGGGTGTGGACGAAGCGCGAGCCCGAGTCCGCCACCACCCGCGCGACGGTGTGCCGCGGCACCGCCTCCACCAGCGGCATGGCGAGCATGCGGCGCAGCGCCTCGTTCTCCACCGCGAGGCGCACCGCTTCGTGGCGCCAGCGCAGGAGCTGCCGGTTCTCCTCGCGCAGCCGGGCGTTCTCGGCGCGAAGCGCCAGCAGCTCGCCGACGGCGTCGCCCGCCGAGGCGACCAGCGCGAGCGGCACGCGCACCACGCCCATGACCAGCGCGCCGATGTCCCCGGCCCGCTCGTGGACGTAGCGCACGGCGCGGATGTCGAGCTTGCCGAAGACCAGCAGCAGGGCGCAGAAGAGCGCGCCGGCGAGCAGGGTGAAGCGGCGCGCCAGCTCCCGCGCGCGGCGGCGCCACAGCTCCAGCCGGCGGCGCCAGAGGAGCCGGCGCAGGTCGGGGCCGGTACCGGGGACGGCCGAGATCACCGCTTCGTTCTCTCCGGCTGCGCTGCGCATCCCCGATCCTCGCAGCCCGGGGTGAAGGGACCGTTAAAACGCCGGCTGCAGCACGTGCTCGTAGGTCTTCATGTCCTCGAGCGCCCGGCCGGTGCCGAGCGCCACGCAGGTGAGGGGCTCGTCGGCGAGGGACACGGGCAGGCCGGTGGCGTGGCGCAGCACGTGGTCGAGGTTCTTGAGCAGCGCCCCGCCGCCGGTGAGCATGATGCCCTTGTCGACGATGTCGGCGGAGAGCTCCGGGGCGGTGTGCTCGAGGGCGATCTTGACCGCCTCGACGATGGCGTTGACCGGCTCGGCCAGGGCCTCGGCGATCTGGCGCTGCGTGACGGTGATCTCCTTGGGTACGCCGTTCATGAGATCGCGGCCCTTGATGGTCATCACCTCGCCCACCCCGTCCTCCGGCAGACAGGCGGAGCCGATGGTGCGCTTGATGCGCTCGGCGGTGGCCTCGCCGATCAGCAGGTTGTGGTGGCGGCGCACGTAGTTGATGATGGCCTCGTCCATCATGTTGCCGCCCACCCGGATGGAGCGGGCGTAGACGATGCCCCCCAGCGAGAGCACCGCCACCTCGGTGGTGCCGCCGCCGATGTCCACCACCATGGAGCCGGTGGGCTCCATCACCGGCAGGCCGGCGCCGATGGCCGCCGCCATGGGCTCCTCGATGAGATAGACGCGCCGCGCGCCGGCCGCTTCCGCACTCTCCTGGATGGCGCGGCGTTCCACCGCGGTGGAGCCGGAGGGCACGCAGATGACCACCCGCGGGCTCGTGAGGCCCCGCCGGCCGTTCACCCGGCGGATGAAGTGCTTGATCATCTCCTCCGCCACCTCGAAGTCGGCGATGACACCATCGCGCAGCGGCCGGATGGCCTCGATGCTACCCGGGGTCTTGCCGACCATCTGCTTGGCCTCCTTGCCCACCGCCAGCACCTGGCGGCGGCCGTTGCGGGCGTTGGCGATGGCCACCACCGACGGCTCGTTGAGCACGATGCCGCGGTTCTTCACGTAGATCAGCGTGTTGGCGGTGCCGAGGTCGATGGCGAGGTCGGTGGAGAAGAGGCCGAGGAGGCGAGAGAGCATGGACGGCATACCCGAGTGCTGATGACCACGACGTCCGTACCGACGACGGGCACGGTCGGCCGCTCCATTCTGCCCTCCGAAGCCGCGCCGTGCCAGCGGCCTTCGTCGTGCGAGATAGGATGCGGCGTGCCGGCTGTCAGCGAGTCGCCGCGCCCGCGTGCGACCCTCAGGCGGCGAGGCGCGCGAGTTCGGCGGCGAGCTCGCGGGCGCGCTGCAGGCGTTCGGCGGGGGACTTCGTCTCCACCAGCACCACGAGCCGGTGGTCGGGCCGCACCTTCATGGTGCCCTTCGATGCGGCGATCCGCTGCACGAGCCGCTCGGGACGCGGGAAGCGGTTCTCGTGGAAGGCGACCACGATGCCCCGCGGGCCCACGTCGAGGCGCGCGACGCGGGCGGTGCGGCAGAGCTGCTTGACCGCCACGAGATCGAGGAGCTGGCGGGTCTCCTCGGGCATGGGCCCGAAGCGGTCGACCAGTTCGGCGGCGAAGGCGTCGAGCTCCTCCGCCGTCTCGAGGGCGGCGAGGCGCCGGTAGAGCTGCAGGCGCAGTTCCAGATCCGGCACGTAGGCCTCGGGCAGCAGCGCCGCGGCGTCGACGGAGATCTGCGGGGTGAAGGGCTCCTCGCGTGCGCTTCCGGCGAGCTCGGCGCGCAGCTCGGCCACCGCCTCCTCCAGCATCTGGTTGTAGAGCTCGAAGCCCACCTCGCGGATGTGGCCGCTCTGTTCGGCGCCCAGCAGATTGCCGGCGCCGCGGATGTCGAGGTCGTAGGCGGCGAGGCGGAAGCCCGAGCCGAGTTCCTCCAGCGACTGCAGCAGCTCCAGCCGACGCCTGGCGGCGGGCGGCAGGTCGCGCCCCGCGCTCCAGGTGAAATAGGCGTAGCCGCGCACCCGCGAGCGGCCGATGCGGCCCCGGAGCTGGTAGAGCTGGGCGAGGCCGAAGCGGTCGGCCCGGTGCACGATCAGCGTGTTGGCGGTGGGAACGTCGAGGCCGCTTTCGACGATGTTGGTGCACACCAGCACGTCGACGCGCCGGGCGTAGAAGTCGGCCATGACGGATTCGAGCTGGCGGGCCGGCATCTGGCCGTGGGCGATCGCCACCTTCACCTCCGGCACGAGCTCGCGCACCGTCTTCGCCACCCGCTCGAGGTCGGAGACGAACGGGCAGACGTAGTAGGTCTGGCCGCCGCGCCAGTGTTCGCGCAGGATCGCCTCGCGGATCGCCACCGGATCGGCCGGCATGGCGAAGGTGCGCACCGCCAGCCGGTCGGCCGGCGGGGTGGCGATCACCGAGAGATCGCGCAGGCCGCCGAGCGCCATGTGCAGCGTGCGCGGAATCGGCGTCGCCGTCATGGTCAGCACGTGCACGTCGGCGCGCAGCTTCTTGAGCTTCTCCTTGTGGGCGACGCCGAAGTGCTGCTCCTCGTCGATCACGAGCAGCCCGAGATTGCGGAAGCGCACGCCCTCGGCCAGCAGCGCGTGGGTGCCGACGACGATGTCCACCGTGCCGGCCGCGAGCCCCTCGCGGATGCGCTTCGCCTCGCGGGCCGGAGTGAAGCGGGAGAGCTCGGCCACCGTGACCGGCAGGCCGGAAAAGCGCTCGCGGAAGACGCGGGCGTGCTGGGCGGCGAGCAGCGTGGTGGGGCAGAGCACCGCCACCTGGGCGCCGCACATGGCCACCACATAGGCGGCGCGGATCGCCACCTCCGTCTTGCCGAAGCCCACATCCCCCACCACCAGCCGGTCCATGGGCCGGCCCGAGGCGAGGTCCTCCAGCACCGCCTCGATGGTGCGGGCCTGGTCCTCGGTCTCCTCGAAGGGAAAGCGCGCGGCGAACTCCTCGTAGAGGCCGTAGGGGAGGGAAAAGCGCGGCGCCTCCTTCAGCCGGCGCTCGGCGGCGATCCGCACGAGCTCGCCGGCCATCTCGCGGATGCGCCTCTTCACCTTCGCCCGGCGCTGCTGCCAGGCCGCCCCGCCCAGCCGGTCGAGGGGCACCTCCTCGCCGCGCCCGTAGCGGGTGACGAGCTCCAGGTTCTCGACCGGCACGTACAGCCGGTCACCGCCGGCATATTCGATCTCGAGGCAGTCGTGCGGAGCGCCCGCCACCTCCAGCGTCACCAGCCCGTGGAAGCGGCCGATGCCGTGCTCGGCGTGGACCACGAGATCGCCCGGCTCGAGGCTGGCGAGATCCAGGAAGGCCTCGCGGGCGTGGCGGCGGCGCGCCCGGCGCGGGCGGGCGAGGCGATCGCCGAGGATGTCGGTCTCGGTGAGCAGGCACAGGCCGAGATCCGGCGCATCCACGCCGTGCTCGAGGCCCAGCACGGCGATGCCCACGCCGCCTTCGGGCACCTCCGAGAGCCGCTCCACCGTCCTGATCCCGGCGAGCCCGTGGTCGGCGAGGAGCTGGGCGAGGCGGGCGGCCGCCCCCTCGCTCGCGGCCGTGATCACCGGACGCCGGCCGGCCCGGCGCAGCGCCTCCACATGGGCGGCGACGGCGTCGAACAGGCCGCCGTCGCGACTCCGGCGCTCGGGAGCGAAGTCGCGGGCGGGACGGGCGTCGAGCTCCACCGCCGCGGCGCGGTCCGGCCCGTCCGGCACGGCGAAGGGCGAAAGCCGCAGGCGCGGACGGGCGCGCAGCCGGCGGGCGAGCTCCTGCTCGTCGAGATAGAGCAGCTCGGGCGGCACCGGCCGGTAGGGCGCGCTCTCGCCGAGCGCCCCGGCCGGCGGCGGGGACAGCCGCGCCCCGTACTGCTCGCCCACCTGCCCGATGCGCGCGCGGGCGATCTCCTCGGCCTCGTGGTCGAGGACGATCTCGGCGTCTTCCGGCAGGTAGTCGAAGAGGGAGACCAGGCGCTCGTGGAACAGCGGCAGCCAGTGCTCCATGCCCGGCTGCGGACGCCCCGCCGAGAGGCCCTCGAACAGCGGGTCGTCGGTCACCGCGCCGAAGAGCTGCAGATAGCGCTCGCGGAAGCGCCGGATGGACCCGGCGGTGAGCGGCGCCTCGCTCACCGCCGTCACCGTGACCTCCCCGATCCGTCCCTGCGAGCGCTGGGTCTCGGGATCGAAGGTGCGCAGGCTCTCGATGCTCTCGCCGAACAGGTCGACGCGCACCGGCAGCGTCCCCGCCACCGGGAAGACGTCGACGATGCCGCCGCGCACCGCGTAGTCGCCCGGACCGGCCACCGCGCCGACGCGACGGTAGCCCATGGCCTCGAGGCGGGCGGCGAGCTCCTCGCGCGAAATCCGCCCGCCGGTGCGCAGCACGAGCCGCGCATCCGCCAGCGCCTCCGGCGGCGGCACGCGCTGGACCAGGGCGTTGGCCGCCACCAGCAGGATGCGCGGGCCCGCGGCGGGAGCGGCGAGGCGGGCGAGGGTGGCGATGCGCTCGGCCATGATCTCGCCGCGCGGCGACACGCGATCATACGGCAGGCAGTCCCACGCCGGGAAGGTCAGCACCTCGGCCGGAGCGTCGAGGAAGCGCAGCAGCTCCTCCATGCGCCGCAGGCGTTCGAGATCGCGCACCACGTGCACGAGCAGGCCCGTCTCCCGCACGCGGCGGGCGAGGAAGGCCGCGTCCGCCCCTTCGAGGGCACGGGTGATTTGGATCTCGCGCGCGGCCGGGGCCACCGCGGCATCCGGCGCGGGGCCGCCGGTGAGGGCAGGTCCGTCCATGGTCAGCCGGCAGGTCGGAATCGGCGCAGCAGGTGCATCACGTCGTTGTCGTGGCGTGCGGGGACCGGCAGCCGGCCCGTCACCCAGGCGAGGATGTCCACGTCCGGCTCCTCGAGGAGGGCCTCGAACTGGTCGAGCAGCCGGTCGTCGAAGGCCGGGAGGTGGGCGGCGGCGAAGCGGCCGAGGAGGATGTCCGCCTCCAGACAGCCGCGGTAGCGGCTGCGGTGGAGAAGGCGCTTTCTCCGCTCGCTCGTCTCCGGCTGCGGCATGGCATATCTCCCCGTCCCGGGACGCTCTAGATGGGCCGGACGACCGGACTGTCGAGGGCGGAGAGGGTGAGCGGTCCGGCGCTGCGCGATCCCCTGCTGTTCTCCTGGTTCGCACCGGTGCAGACGCTCCCGGGCGTCGGCCGCGGGCTCGCCCGCCGCCTCGCGCGGGTGCTCGGGGAGGAGGAGCCGCGCATCCGCGACCTGCTCTTCCACATCCCCCGCGCGGTGCGCGAGCTGGAGGTGGCGGAGGGGCCGCGGCCCGAGCTGGTGGGCCGCGACGTGGTGGTGGAGGTGGAGATCAGCCGCCACCGGCCGGCCCACGGCAGCGCGCCCTGGCGGGTGGAGGCGGAGAGCGCCGGCGGGCGGCTCGATCTCGTGTTCTTCCGGGCGCGCGGGCGCTCGCCCGAGCGGCGCTTCCCGCCGGGCCGGCGGCTGTTCGTGCACGGCCGGCTGCGCCACTTCCGCGGCCGCTTCGAGATCCACCACCCCGAACCGGTGGAGGGGACGCCCGCATCCGGTCGGCTCGTGCTGTGGCCCCTCACCGCCGAGATCGGCCGGCGGCGCTTTTCCCGCATCGTCGAGGCGGCGCTCGCGAAGGTCGATCCCCTGCCCGAGTGGCTCGCCCCCGAGGTGCTGCGCACGCTGCGCGCGCCCTCCTTCCTCGAGGCGCTGGCCCGGCTGCACCGCGGCGACGATCCTCCCGAGGGGCCCTCGCCGGCGCGGCTGCGCCTCGCGCTGGACGAGCTCTTCGCCCTCCAGCTCGCGCTGGCCCTGGTGCGCCGCAGCCGCGAGGGACAGCCCGCACCCGTACTCGATCCGCCGGGGCGGCTCGTGGACGCGCTCCTCCGTCGCCTGCCCTTTTCGCCCACCGCCGCGCAGATGCGGGCCATCGGGGAGATCCGCCGCGCTCTCGCGCGGCCGGTGCCGATGATGCGGCTCCTGCAGGGGGATGTGGGCAGCGGCAAGACGCTGGTGGCCCTCGCCGCCATGCTGCTCGCCGCCGAGGCGGGCTTCCAGGCGGTGCTCATGGCCCCCACCGACGTGCTGGCGCGCCAGCACGCCCGCACCATGGGCACGCTGCTCGCTCCGCTCGGCATCGAGGTGGGCTTCCTCTCCGGCCGCGAGCCGGCCTCGGCCCGCCGGCGGGTGCTGGAGCGGCTTTCGGACGGGCGCCTTTCCCTGTGCGTGGGCACCCACGCGCTGTTCCAGCCCGACGTCTCCTTCCGCCGGCTCGGGCTCGTGGTGGTGGACGAGCAGCACCGCTTCGGCGTCGCCCAGCGCCTCGCGCTGGTGGAGAAGGGCACCTCGCCGCATCTGCTGCTGCTCACCGCCACGCCGATCCCGCGCACCCTCGTGCTGTGCTGGTACGGCGACATCGCCACCTCCCGCCTCGACCAGCGGCCGCCCGGGCGCGGGCGGGTGGACACCCGCACCGTGCCGGCGACCCGCCTTCCCGAGGTGGTGGAGGCGGTGGGACGGGCGCTCGCGCGCGGCGAGCGGGGCTACTGGATCTGCCCGGCCGTCGCGCCGGCGGAGGAAGTGGAGATCGCCGCGGCCGAGGAGCGCTTTTCCGAGCTGCGGGAGCGCTTCGGAGACGTGGTGGGCCTCGCCCACGGCGCCATGGCCACGGCCGAGCGCCAGCGCACCTTCGAGGCCTTCGCCCGCGGCGCGGTGCGGCTCCTGGTGGCCACCACGGTGGTGGAGGTGGGGGTGGACGTGCCCGAGGCCACCTTCATGGTGGTGGAGGAGGCCCAGCGCTTCGGACTCTCCCAGCTGCACCAGCTCCGGGGCCGCATCGGCCGCGGCAGCCGTCCCGGCACCTGTCTCTTCCTCTACACCCCGCCGCTCTCGGCCGCGGCCGCGCGGAGGCTGCGGCTGCTGCGCGCGTGCGACGACGGCTTCCGCATCGCGGAAGAGGACCTGCTGCTGCGCGGGCCGGGCGAGGTGTTGGGGGTGCGGCAGACCGGCCTGCCGCATTTCCGCTTCGCCGACCCGCTGGCGGATGCGGAGCTGCTCTCACTCGCCGCGGAGGCGGCCCGGGCCGCCCTCGCCGGCCGGGACGGGAGCGAGGACGGGCTGGGGCGGGCGCGGCGCATCCTCCTCGAGCTCTTCGGCCACGACGGGGCGCGGGCCCTGCTGCGCGCCGGCTGAGGGCCGCGCGCCGAGGTCCTCCGGCACGACGATGCCGCCGGAGATCACCAGCTTCATGGCGTCCTCGACGGTCATGTCGAGATGCACGAGATCGCGGCGCGGCACGAAGAGGAGATAGCCCGAAGTGGGATTGGGCGTGGTGGGGAGGAAGACGTTGACCAGCTCGTCGTCCAGACGCCGGCCGATCTCGCCGCCGGTGGGGCCGGTGACGAAGGCGATGGACCACAGGCCGCGGCGCGGATATTCCACCAGCACCACCTCGCGGAAGGAGCGCGAGGAGGAGGACAGGACGGTCTCGAAGATCTGCTTGAGGGTGCCGTAGATGCTGCGCACCACCGGCACCTGGCGGAGGATGCGTTCACCCATCCGCACGAGGCTGTGGCCCACGTAGCTGGCGGTGAGCCGGCCCACCAGCACCAGCAGGCCCAGCATCAGCAGGAAGCCCAGCCCCGGCAGGCTGAAGGGAAGATAGGTGTTGGGGTTGTAGCGGGCCGGGATGAACGCCGCCGCCCACTCGTCGAAGAAGTCGACGATCTGCCAGACGATGTAGAGGGTGATGCTGATCGGCGCGGTGACGACGATCCCGGTGAGCAGATAGTTGCGCAGCCGGGCCAGCAGCGAGCGCCACCAGCGGCGCGGCGCGCTCGACCAGTATCCGTTCCGCCGTCCCCCGGTGCTCACCTGCGGCGCATCCTCCCACCCGCGGCCGCACGCGAGAATAGCGGCGGCGGGGCGCCGTTCCAAGCGTCCGGTGCGGAGCCGGCCTCCGCACCGGACGCCACCCGCCACGCTCCGTCCGGCGCATCCCGTGCCATCTCTCCCCATCCAGCCCCATCTGGCCTGATCTCGCGCCATCTCGGCGCAACGACGCCTTTCCGGGGGCTCGGATGGGCGGGGAAAGCGTTGCGGGCGTAAGGGTCCGCCTTTTGCGGGGCGCGGATCCGCCCCCTTTCCGGCGCGCGCAGGCGGGCGGGACCATCCTGCCATGCGCGGGCTTGGGAGTCGAGCCACGCGCATGCGGCGGGAACGCGGCCGCACACCTGCTCACTTGACGGCGGGGGCGGAGAGGGCTAGCGCCGCTTTCGACCTCACAGAACGACCCACGCTTCGGGAGGCGGGGCATGGGACGGCGCGGGTGGATCCTCGGTACCGTCGTGGCGACGCTCCTCGCGGGGCCGGCCGGAGCGCAGCAGGACATCGGGGTGCTGCCCGAACAGGCGCGGCTCGTGCCGGAAGAGGAATTCACGATCCGCACGCTGCCGGAGCCCTCGCCGCACTGGGTCTACGTGCTGGACGTGGCCTTCGACAATCTCGTCGCCTCGCGCGTGAACATCTTCGACGCCGACACGGGCGACTTCGTCGGCGTGCTGCACTCCGGCTACGTGCCGAACGTGCTGCTCGCGCCCGACCGCAGCGCCGTCTACATCGTCGAGACCTACTGGAGCCACGGCACCCGCGGCAAGCGCGAGGATCTCGTCACGGTGTTCGACTCCCGCACGCTCGAGGCGGAGGCGGAGATCGTCCTGCCGAAGGGGCGGGCGCTGGTGGTCTCCAAGCAGCCGGTGGCGGCGCTCTCCGACGACGCCCGCTTCCTGCTCTCCTTCAACCTCTCGCCCGCCACCAGCGTGAGTCTGGTGGACCTCGGGGCGCAGAGATACGTGGGCGAGATCGAATCGCCCGGCTGCTCGCTGGTCTATCCGACGGGCGATCGCAGCTTCTCCATGCTCTGCCCCGACGGCTCGCTCGTGGACGTGAGCTTCCGGGAAGACGGCAGCGCCACCACGGCCGACAACGAACCCTTCTTCGACTCCGAGACCGATCCGGTGTTCGAGCACGCGGCGCGCGATTCCGCTTCGCGCGCCTGGTTCTTCGTCTCCTACGACGGGCGCCTGTACGAGGTGGCCTATGACGAAAAAGGCCGCACGAAGCCGGTCGATTCCTGGTCGATCGTCGGGAAGGCCGAGGCGGAGGAGGGCTGGCGGCCGGGCGGCTGGCAGCTCGTGGGCTGGCACGACGGCCTGAAGCGGCTGTTCGTGCTGATGCACAAGGGGCCGAAGTGGTCGCACAAGTGGCCGGGTGAGGAGGTGTGGGTGATCGATCCGGCGACCAACGGCGTCGAGCGGCGCATCGCCCTCGAGGAGCCCAGCCTCTCCCTGTTCCTCACCCGCGATGCCGATCCGCTGCTGGTCACCCTCACCGAAACCGGCGTGCTCGGGGTCTACGATCCGCAGACGGGCGAGCACCTGCGCTCGGTGGAGGGGGTGGGCGTGACGCCCTTCCTGCTGGACGGTTTCCGGCCGTGAGGTGGACACCGTGAGCGTCGATCCCGCCGTCGCCCTGTTCCTGCGGCTGCTGCTCGCCGGCATCTTCGCGCTGGCGGCGTTCTCCAAGCTGCGCCAGCGGGAGGTGTTCGAGGGCATCGTCGCCGACTACCGCATCCTGCCGGCGGCGCTGGTGGCGCCCTTCGCGCGGGTCCTGCCCTTCGTGGAGCTGGCCGCGGCGGCGCTCGTGCTGGTGCCCGCCACCGTCGCCGCGGGGGCGGTGCTCGCGGCCCTGCTGCTCGCCGCCTTCGCCGCCGCCATGGCGGTCAACATCCTGCGCGGGCGCACCGACATCGACTGCGGCTGCTTCCTGGGCGCCCTGCCCCGGCGCATCGGCTGGCCGCTGGTGGTGCGCAACCTGCTGCTCGTCCTCGGATCCCTCGCCCTGCTGCTGCCGGTCGCGCCGCGTGCGCTGGTGTGGCTGGATGCGGTGAGCGTGGCGGGCGCGCTGGTGGTCGTGGGGGCTTCTTACGCGGCGGCGAGCCGCATGTTCGAGCTGGCCTGGCCGGGAGAGCGGGGATGAGCGAGGCGCTGGTGATCTCGCAGGTGCTGCTGTGGATCGGCTTCGCGGCGCTGGCGGTGGCGGTGCTGGCGCTCGCCCGCCAGATCGGCGTGCTGCACGAGCGGGTGGCGCCGGTGGGGGCGCTGATGATGGACGGCGGCATCGACGTGGGCGACGCCGCGCCGAAGTTCGAGCTCACCGACATCTTCGGCCGGCCCGTCACCATCGGCGGCAGCCGCGGGCGCAGCCAGATGCTGCTGTTCGTCTCGCCCACCTGCCCGGTGTGCAAGAAGCTGCTCGGGCTGGTGCGCGACTTCACGGAGGACGAGAGCCGGCATCTGGATCTGGTGCTGGTGGGCGACGGCGAGCGCAGCGCCCAGGAGGAGCTGGTGCGCCGCCACCGGCTCGAGGGCGTGCCCTACGTGATCGCCCCCGAGGTCGGCATGCGCTTCCAGGTGGGCAAGCTCCCCTATGCGGTGCTGATCGACGAACAGGGCATCGTGCGCTCCAAGGGACTGGTCAATTCGCGCGAGCACCTCGAGAGCCTGCTGGTGGCCAAGGAGACGGGCTATGTGAGCATCCAGCAGTACCTGCAGGAGCGCGCGCGGCAGGGTGCGGGCGGAGCCTGAAGCGGGAGATGCGGCGATGAGGCGGAGTTCACGGCTGGACCGGTGGGTGGAGGAGGCCACGCGCCGCATCGCGTGGCGGACCTCGCGGCGCAGCCTGCTGGCGCGGCTCGGCGCGGTGCTGGCCGGCGGGGCACTGCTGCCGCTCCTGCCGGTGGACCGCAGCGGGCGCTTCCGGCAGGCCCACGCCCAGGCCTTCGCCGAGCAGGCGCAGACCACGGACGACACCGCCTGCGACTACTGGCGCTACTGCGCCATGGACGGCTATCTCTGCACCTGCTGCAACGGCGCGGTGAACGCCTGCCCGGCCGGGTCCGAACCCTCGCCGACGAGCTGGGTGGGGAGCTGCATCAATCCGGCCGACGGGCAGGTCTACCTCGTGGCCTACCGCGACTGCTGCGGCAAGGGCGTGTGCGGCCGCTGCCCGTGCCTGTCCACCGAGGGCGAGATGCCCATCTACCGTCCGCAGCTCTCCAACGACATCGACTGGTGCTTCGGTGCGAAGAGCATGGTCTATCACTGCACCGCGGCGGGGATCGTCGGCCGCGCGTGAGGCGCTCTTGCGCACGGCCGTCCTCGCCGCCCTGCTGCTCTCCGCCGCCGCGCTCGCCGCGTCCGTCGCCGCGGCCGGAGAGGTGCGCCGGGTGGGTGAGGTGCAGGAGGACTACGCGCGCAACTGCCAGGGGTGCCACCGGGCCGACGGCCTCGGAGCGTACGGCAGCGTGCCGCGGATCCGCGGCTTCGCCGGCCTGTTCACGCATCTGCCCGAGGGGCGCGAGTACCTGATCCGGGTGCCGGGGGTGGTCTGGGCCATGCTCGACGACGCCCGGCTCGCCCGGCTGATGAACTGGATGCTCGAGGCCTACAGCCGCGACGAGCTCGCCCCGGACTTCCGCCCCTACACGGTGGAGGAGATCCGCGAGGCCCGCCGCCGCCCGCTCGCCAATGTCGGGACGGTGCGCGCGCGGCTGATCGCCGAGCTGCAGCGGCGCGGCCTGCTGCCGCCCGGTGAGGACGGGCTGGTCTCGGCCAAGCGGGTGCGCTGAGGACGCGGCGCAGCAGCAGCGGCCGGCGGGAGCGCTCCGGCACCGGCCGCCGCCCCGGTGCCATCCGGTCGCGGCCGTCTTTGCGGCGGCGCAAAAGGCCGCTAGATGCGCCGGCGAAGGCGAACCCCGCAACGCACGCCGGAGACGTGAAGATGGCCAAGATCCGGGTGGTGAATCCCGTCGTGGAGCTCGACGGCGACGAGATGGCGCGGATCATCTGGCACATGATCCGCGAGCGCCTGATCCTGCCCTTTCTCGACATCGAGCTGATCTACTACGACCTGTCGATCCAGAACCGCGACGCGACCGAGGACCGGGTCACCGTCGAGGCGGCGGAGGCGATCAGGCGCTACAACGTCGGCGTCAAGTGCGCCACCATCACCCCCGACGAAGCGCGGGTGAAGGAGTTCGGCCTCAAGAAGATGTGGAAGTCGCCCAACGGCACCATCCGCAACATCCTGGGCGGCACCGTCTTCCGCGAGCCGATCATCTGCCGCAACGTGCCGCGGCTGGTGCGCACCTGGACCAAGCCCATCGTCATCGGCCGCCACGCCTACGGCGACCAGTACAAGGCCACCGACGTGCGCATCCCCGGCCCCGGCCGGCTGGTGCTGCGCTACGAGCCCGAGGGGAGCGGCGAGGCGCAGGAGTGGGAGGTGCACCGTTTCCCCGACGCCGGCGTGGCGCTCGGCATGTTCAACGAGGACGAGAAGATCCGCGACTTCGCCCGCGCCTGCTTCAACTACGGCCTGCAGCGGGGCTATCCGGTCTACCTCTCGACCAAGAACACCATCCTCAAGGTCTACGACGGCCGCTTCAAGGACATCTTCCAAGAAGTCTACGAGAGCGAGTACAAGGAGAAGTTCGAACAGGCCGGCATCCACTACGAGCACCGGCTGATCGACGACATGGTGGCTTCGGCCCTCAAGTGGGAGGGCGGCTTCGTCTGGGCGTGCAAGAACTACGACGGCGACGTCCAGTCCGACGCCGTGGCGCAGGGCTTCGGCTCGCTCGGTCTCATGACCTCGGTGCTGATGACCCCCGACGGGCGCACCATCGAGGCGGAGGCGGCGCACGGCACCGTCACCCGCCACTACCGGCTGTGGCAGCAGGGCAAGGAGACCTCCACCAACCCCATCGCCTCCATCTTCGCCTGGACCCGCGGCATCGCGCACCGCGGGCGCCTGGACGGCACGCCGGAGGTGACGGCCTTCGCCGAGACGCTGGAGCGGGTGTGCATCGACACGGTGGAGTCGGGCAAGATGACGAAGGACCTCGCCGTGCTGATCTCGCCCGACCACCCGTGGCTCACCACCACGCAGTTCATGGACGAGATCGAGACCGAGCTGCGCCGGCGCATCGGCGCCTGAAGCGGCGGCCGGCAGGGACGGGCGCGGGCCGGGGCGGCCCGCTCCCGCGGCGCAGCATCGGGGGGCTGGCGTTCCCGGCGCGGTCGTGGGAGTTTGGTCACAGCCGCGGGGTGGGCTTCACGGGCGGGGAGGGCCTCCGCGAGCAATCTGCGCGGAAGGGGCGGTG
>BEIP01000005.1 GCA_002898955.1 bacterium HR39
CGCGTGCGCCTTGCAGTAGTTCAGCGCGAAGTTGGCGTCGCGCGGCGCCTGGGTCAGGCGCTTTCTGAAGTAGGCCACCATCTCTTCCGAGACGAAGTCGTAATTCGACAGCAGACCGGGAATACGTTCTTCGTGAATCTTCGGAGCGAACAGTTCCGTGAGGGAGGAAGCCACGGCTTCCAGCAGCGTGCGCTCGCGCACGAAGCGCACGTAGGCGTCGACCGCGAACTTCGTCCCGGGCAGGATGCCCTTTTCCGACATCACGTAGGAGCGCTCCAGTCCGAGGTGCTCGCACAGGCGCAGCCAGCGCTCGATGCCGCCCTCGTCCTCGCCCCATCCGTCGTGGTCGTGGATGCGCCTGATCCACTCGCGGCGCAGCTCGCGGTCCTCGTAGCGGCCCATCAGCGAGGCGTCCTTCATGGGGATGCGGCTCTGGTAGTAGTAGCGGTTGAGCGCCCAGGCCTGCACCTGCCCCCTCCGGAGCTTTCCGGTGTGCAGCAGGCGGTGGAAGGGATGGCGGATGTGGTAGCGGGCCTCGCCGATGGCGCGCAGCGCCTCTTCCAGTTCCTCGGCGGAGCGCAGCTCGCGGAAATCGTCGAGGTCGATGCTCACGGCGCGATCTCCATGCCGTCGAAGGCCACCTCGAAGCCGGCCGCCTCGACGATGCGCCGCTCGGGCGAGTCGGCCAGCAGGATCGGGTTGGTGTTGTTGATGTGGATCAGGATGCGCCGGCCGGCCGGCAGGTCGGCGAGCTCCTCCAGCACGCCGCCCGGCCCGGAGACCGAAACGTGGCCCATGCGCCGGCCGGTCTTGGTACCCACGCCCTGACGGATCATCTCGTCGTCACGCCACAGGGTGGCGTCGACGAACACCACGTCCGCCCCGGCGAGGCGCTCCTTCACCCGGGCACCGATGCGGGCGAGATTGCCCACGTACACCACCCGGCGTCCGCCGGCGCGCAGCTCGAGGCCGACGACGTCGCCCTCCTCGGCGTCGGTGACGAGACGCTCGCCATATTCGCCCTCCACCCACAGCGGCGGCTTGCCGGGCACCGGGAAGGCGAGGGCCTCGAGCCCGAGGAGCCGACCCGCCGCATCCGCCAACTCGAAGGGCTCGTCGAAGGGAAGCGGCCGACGCGGGACGATCCTGCGGTCCACCACCTCGAACATCGGGTTGCGGTCGAGGACCGCGAGGGTGCGTGGCGAGGCGTAGACGGCGAAGGGTGTTCCCTCGCGCAGGTGCAGCAGGCCCGCCACCGCGTCCACGTCGCCGTTGGTGAGCACCACGGCGGATATGGGCGAGTGCCGCGGCGGCACCCTCGGCCACAGCGGCGGACTGGCCTCGATCTGCTGGCGCAGGTCGGGCGAGGCGTTCACCACCACCCAGCGCTCGCCGTCGGCCGAGACGGCGATGGACGCCTGGGTGGCCGGCCGGGCGGCCGGATCCCCGCGGCGGGCGCGCATGCACGCCTCGCTCGCGGCGTTCCACTGGGGAAAACCGCCGCCCGCGGCGGCGCCGAGCACGAGGATGTGCACGGTCGTCCTCCCGCGGGCGGCGCGTCGACCGGGCTCAGGCCTCGGCCGGCAGATACATGGTCACTTCCATGCCGACCGGACGCGAAGTGAGCTGGGGCTTCCGCCACACCTTCTTCATGGCTGTACCTCCCTGAGGTCTGCAGGTTTCCGGCTCGATGACCGGCATCTCCGATATGGAGGTGCGGCGTCACTCCATCGACTTTTCGAGGCCATAAGCCACCGGCTGCGTGGTGGCGGTCCGCGCCTCCGGCCAGCAGGGGTGGCGCAGGAAGGGCGGCGGCAGCCGGGCCGGCGGCAGATGAAGGGTGCGGCCGGCCTCCTGCAGGGCGTCCAGCAGCACCGACCAGGGTCGCAGACGGCCGTACTGGGAGGGGAACAGGGCCACCAGCCGGCGCTCCATTTCGGGCACGGCGTACAGGCGGACGTCGAACAGGGGACGCTCGCGGTTCGCAGCGGCGCCGAGCGGCACCAGCGCCGTGCCGTGCCCCGCCTCCACCAGCGCCAGCGCCGTCTCGTACTGGCGCACGCAGGCGACCGTCTCGACCCGGCCGACGTGGCGCCGGTACCATTCCAGCACCCGCTGGCGGTGCGGCGTGCCGAAGTTGAACTCGATCACCCGGCGCAGCACGGCGAGCCGCTCCGGCGGCAGGTCGCGCTCGGGATGGCGCACCGCGTCGAGGTCGAGATCGGGCGGCACCGCCAGCACGTAGCCGTCGGCGCACAGATCGCGGCGGGCGAAGGTGAGGTGATCCCGCGCCACCGAACTCTCGGCGAGGACGGCGATGTGCAGGGTGCGGGCGTAGAGCTGGTCGATCATCTCGCCCGGCGCCAGCTCGTGCACGTCCACCGCGAGCTCGGGGATCTCGCGGCGGGCCAGCTCCAGCGCCCGTGGCAAAAGCATGCGCGCCGCCGAGGCGAGGGCGCCGACGGCGACCCGGGCGCGCCGGCCCTCGGCGAAGGCGCGCATCGCCGCTTCCAGCTCGTCGCCGGCCGTGAGGATCTCCTCCGCCTTGCGGGCCAGCACCCGTCCCGCCTCGGTGAGCCGCAGCTCGTTGCCGGCGCGCTCGAACAGCTTCACGCCGAGGCTCTTCTCCAGCTTGGCGAGCTGCTGGGAGAGCGCCGGCTGGGAGACGCCGAGCTGCTTGGCGGCGCGCGTCATCGAGCCGGCGTGCACCAGCGCCTGGAAGACGGCGAGCTGGCGCAGGGTGAACACGGCCGGCTCCCCTCAGCGCCCGAAGCAGGCGAGATCCGCCTCCACCTGGGCGCGCCGCAGACGATCCACGATGTCCTGCGCCCACCTGGTCGAGCGGAACAGCGCCACCTCGTCGCCGCCGCCCTGCCTGCTGCGCATCTCGAGCACCGCCTTGGCCGCCTGGTAGTCCTCGAAGGGGAGCTTCGCGGCGATGCGGTCGATGCTGCAGGAGCAGCGGCGCAGCATCTCCGGCGTCTGGCCGTTGACCGCCATGCACTCGAACACGTACTCGGCGAGCGCCTCGGTGGGCCAGTCGGCCGGGGCGGCGGAGGCCGGCGCCGCGCCCGCGGCGAGCAGCAGGGTGGTGCACAGGATGCGGAGGATGCGCATCATCAACTCCCCGAGGCGGGCGCGCCCGAGAGCGCGCGCAGGAAGGTCAGGGTCTCGCGCAGGACGGGCTTTTCCGGATCTTCCGGATCGGGAATCTCGATCACCATGCGGTAGAGCCCGCCCGGCACCTCCTTCGAAACCACGAAGTCGTAGCGCTTGTCGCGGAACTTGGAAAAGCGCACGATGGCGGGATCGTCGCGGAAGGGCAGGAGGCGCACGCGCTCGGCCGGCACCGCGCGCCCGTCGATCTCGACGGTCACCTCCTCGCGCTCGGCCGGCGGCCGCCCGAAGGCGAGGCGGATCTGCTGCTGGAAGTAGCCCTGGGCGCCGCCCGCGAGGTTGCGCATGGTGGCCACGTCCTTCTGCAGCAGGGCGAGGATCACCGGGTTCTGGTCCTCGGCCGGCACCGGACCGAACAGCCGGTGGTTCGGCCCGTCGAACATGTCGAGCCACACCTCCTTGGTGCCGTCCGGCCGCTCGCCGCGCACCTCCACCCGCACCCGGCTCACGTAGGGCTCCTTCATGAGCTCGCTGGTGAGCTCGTAGCGGTAGAGGAGCACGGTGGGCGCGTGGACCTCGGTGAAGAAGCCCGGTGCGAAGACGGCCGTGCGGGCGGGCTCCGGCTTCGCCGCCTCCTCCGCCGCGGCGGGGAGGACCAGCGGGACCGAGAGCGCGAGAGCGAGGACGAAGGTACGCATCACGAGCGTCCCTCCCCGGTCTTCAGCAGTTCCTCGACGGTGCGGGCGATGGTGAAGATCCGGCGCTCGTAGCGGTCCGGCTCCTCGCACATCACCTGCAGCATGGCGCGCCGGTCCTCGAAGATGCGCAGGTTCCAGTCCCGCCGCATCTCGAGTTCCGAGCGCTCGTCCTCGCCGAGACCCGAATCCGCCTGCAGCCGCTCGGTGTCCTCGACGATGCGCTCGGCGAGGCGCTCTTGGTTGTGGGCGTAGGTGTCCACGCCCCGCACGGCCCGCCGCCGCTTGCCGTCGGCTGTCTCGAAGGCGGCGCGAAGCAGCAGCAGCAGGCGCTCGCGCCGCCGCTCGGGCGGCTGGTGCCCGGCGAAGTCGCGCACCAGCGCCGCCGCTTCCTCGTCGGAGAGATCGAGCGAGGTGATCTTCTGGGCGAGCGGCGCGAGCTCGCGGTCCGCCGTCCACGTCGCGTTCTCAGGCAGCGGATCGCCCCGCCAGATCTGGGCGAGCGAGAGCCGCTCGATGCGCTCGCTCGCGCACGGCCACCGCGCCTGGTCGGCCAGGACGGGCGTCGCCAGCAGGCAGAACAGCACGGCGGCGAGACTCGCGCCGCCCCTCTTTCCGGTTCGCACGTCTTCCTCCCTGATCCACGTGCGTCTGCGTGCAAGCTAGGCCGCGCACCGGGCCGAGTCCACGGGGCACCGCCTCCGCGATCCGGCGGCCGGCTTGTAGGCCGGGTCCCGGCGTGCCATCTCGGCGGTGCGGACGTCCTGTGCAGGGAGGGACGGGGATGAGCCGCGAGCACGACATCTTCGAGCTCGGGCTGGAGCGGCGGCAGGCGAACTACCGGCAGCTCTCGCCGCTCGACTTCCTGAGCTGGGCGGCCCGGACCTTCCGGGACCGCACCGGCGTGGTCTACGGCGACCGCCGGTACACGTACCGCGAGTTCGAGACCCGCTGCCGGCGGCTGGCCGGCGCGCTCGCGAAGATGGGCGTGGGCAGGGGCGACACGGTCGCCATCATGAGCCCCAACACGCCGCCCATGCTGGAGGCCCACTACGGCGTGCCCATGGCCGGGGCGGTGCTCAACGCCCTCAACATCCGCCTCGATCCCGCCTCCATCGCCTTCATCCTCGATCACGGCGAGGCGAAGGTGCTGCTCACCGACACCGAGTTCGCGCCGGTGATCCGCGAGGCGCTGGCGCGGACCTCGCGGCCGGTGCGGGTGGTGGACATCGTCGATCCGGCCGCACCGGGCGAGCGCATCGGCGAGATCACCTACGAAGAGCTGCTGGAGACGGGCGACCCCGACTTCCCCTACGGCCCGCCCGAGGACGAATGGCAGGCGCTCTCGCTCTGCTACACCTCGGGCACCACCGGCAATCCCAAGGGCGTCGTCTACCACCACCGCGGCGCGTATCTGAATGCGCTCGGCAATGCCCTCGTCTTCGGGCTGCGTCCGGAATCGGTCTATCTGTGGACGCTGCCCATGTTCCACTGCAACGGCTGGACGTACACCTGGGCGGTGACGGCCGTGGGCGCCACCCACGTGTGCCTGCGCAAGGTGGAGCCGGCACGCATCTTCGAGCTCATCGAGCGCGAGGGTGTGACCCACATGTGCGGCGCGCCGGTGGTGCTCAACATGCTGATCCACGCCCCGCCCGAGGTGAAGCGGCGCTTTCCCCGGACGGTGCAGGTGGCCACCGGCGGCGCCGCGCCGCCCTCGGCGGTGATCGCGGCGATGGAGGAGATGGGCTTCCACGTGGTGCACCTCTACGGCCTCACCGAGACCTACGGACCGGCGACGGTGTGCGTGGAACAGCCCGGATGGAAGGACCTCCCGCTCGGGGAGCGGGCGGCGAAGGTGGCGCGACAGGGCGTGCGCTATCCGACCCTGGGCGAGCTCACGGTGGCCGATCCGAACACGCCGGAGCCGGTTCCGGCCGATGGCACCACCATCGGCGAGGTGATGGTGCGCGGCCACACCGTCATGAAGGGTTATCTGAAGAACCCGACCGCCACCGACGAGGCCTTCCGCGGCGGCTGGTACCACACCGGCGACCTCGCGGTGATGCATCCCGACGGCTACATCGAGGTCAAGGACCGGGCCAAGGACATCATCATCTCGGGCGGCGAGAACATCTCCAGCATCGAGGTGGAGAACGCCCTCTACCGCCATCCGGCGGTGCTGGAGGCGGCGGTGGTGGCCAAGCCCGATCCGCACTGGGGCGAGGTGCCCTGCGCCTTCGTGACCCTGCGCGAGGGCATGGAGGTGACGGCCGAGGAGCTGCGCGAGTTCCTGCGCACGCAGATCGCCCGCTACAAGGTGCCGCGCCACTTCGTCTTCGGGCCGCTGCCCAAGACCTCCACCGGCAAGATCCAGAAGTTCGTCCTGCGCGAGCGCGCCAAGCAGCTCTGAGCCGCCCGGCGCCTTTCGTGCCGCAGGGGCCGCCCGGACGGGCGGCCCCGCGGCTTTCCCGGTGCCGCCGCGGTCCTAAGTGGACGGGTGAAGCGCGAAGGGTCCGAGCCGCACCGTCCATGGCCCGCGAGAAGGTGCTCTTCCTCACCGGCCGGCTCGCCGAGCCGCGCCTTCGCCGCGTGCTGGAGGGCGTGGGCGAGCTGCCCTTCGACTGGGAGATCCGCCAGCTCGGCGTCAAGGTGGCGGCCCTCCTCACCACCGAGATCGTCGAGCGGCGGCTGGGACCGGTGGACGGCGCCGCGCGGGCGGTGCTGCCCGGGCGCTTTCGCGGCGATCTCGCGCGCCTCGAGCGCACCTTCGGCATCCCCTTCGTGCGCGGACCCGACGATCTCGTGGATCTGCCCGAGTGGCTCGGCCGCCCCGGCGGTCCGCCCGACCTCTCGGAGCACGACACCACGCTGTTCGTGGAGATCGTCGAGGCGCCGCAGCTCTCCGTCGGGGCCATCGTGGAGCGCGCCCGCCGGCTCGCCCGCCGCGGGGCGGACGTGATCGATCTCGGCTGCCTGCCCGGCACCCCCTTCCCCCACCTCGAGGAGGCGGTGGCGGCCCTCAAGGCGGAGGGGCTGCGGGTGAGCGTCGATTCGGGCGATCCGGAGGAGCTGCGCCGCGCCCAGCGGGCCGGTGCCGACTTCCTGCTCTCGCTCACCGAGCACACCCTCGGGATCGCCTTCGAGGGCGAGGCGGTGCCGGTGCTGATCCCGGCCACGCCCGGCGATCTCGCGAGCCTCGAGCGGGCCGTGGAGCGGCTCGGGCGCGAAGGAAGGCCCTTCCTCGCCGATCCGGTGCTGGATCCCATCCACATGGGCTTTGCCCGCTCGCTCATGCGCTACGCCACCCTGCGCGAGCGTCATCCCGACGTCGAGATCCTCATGGGGCTGGGCAATCTCACCGAGCTCACCGACGCCGACACGCCGGGCATGACCATGGCGCTTCTGGGCTTCGCCTCGGAGCTCGGCATCCGCCACATCCTCACCGTCGAGGTGAGCCCGCACTGCCGGCGTCAGGTGGAGGAGGTGGATATCGCCCGCCGCATCCTCCATCGCGCACGCCGCGAGGGCACCCTGCCCCAGCGCATCCACCCGGGCCTCCTGTGCCTGCGCGATCGCCGCCCGTTTCCCCTCTCGCCGGCCGAGATCGAGGAGGAGGCGCGGGCGGTGCGCGATCCCAACTTCCGCATCCAGGTGGCCGAGGACGGCATCCACGTCTACAACCGGGCGGGCCATCACGTGGCGACCGATCCCTTCGCCCTCTTCCCGAGGCTCGGGGTGGAGCACGACGCGCCGCACGCCTTCTACCTCGGCGTCGAGCTCGCCCGCGCCGAGATCGCCTGGAAGCTCGGCAAGCGCTACGTGCAGGACGAGCCGCTGCGCTGGGGCGTGGCGGTGGACGAGGAGCCGGCGGCCGATCCGCACGCCTTCGCCCCCGCCGGGACGACCCTGCGGCGCCGCCGCGAGGAGGACTAGATGCCGTACATCCGCGAGAGCGTGGTGGTGACGGTGGGGGCGGACGGGACGCCCCACATCGCGCCGCTCGGGGTGATCGAGCGGCCGCCCCACCTGATCCTCGCTCCCTTCCGCCCCTCGCGCACCCTCGACAACCTGGAGCGCCATCCCGCCGCCACCGTCAACTACGTGGACGACGTGCGCATCATCGCCGGCTGCGTCACTGGACGGCGGCGCGCGTGGCCGGTGGTGCCGGCCGAGCGCATCGCGGGCTTCCGCCTCGCCGACGCGCTGGCGCACTCGGAGCTGGAGATCGTGGGGGTGGAGCCGGACGATCTGCGCCCGCGCTTCCGGGGCCGCGAGGTGCACCGCGCCGTGCACCGGCCGTTCCTCGGCTTCAACCGGGCACGCCACGCCGTGATCGAGGGCGCCATCCTGATCTCGCGCCTGCACCTGCTGCCGCGCGCGCAGATCGAAGCCGAGTTCCGCCGCCTCGCCGTGCTGGTGGACAAGACGGCGGGCGAGGCCGAGCGCGAGGCCTGGTCGTGGCTCGAGGAGGCGCTGGCCGCGGCTCCGGAGGAGGCCCCTCAGCCCCGGTGATAGGGGTGGCCCGTGAGGATGCAGTGGGCCCGGTAGAGCTGTTCCGCCAGCATCACGCGGAAGAGCTCGTGCGGCCAGACCATCGGCCCGAAGGAGACGAGTCCGGCGCAGGACTCCCGCACCTCCTCGCTCAGGCCGTCGGCGCCGCCGACCAGCAGGGCGATCGCCTCGGCCGCGTGGCGGTCGAGGAGCCGTGCGAAACCCTCGCTGTCGAGGGTGCGGCCGCGGGGGTCGAGGCCGATGCGCAGCATGCCGGCGGTCTTCGCAAGCAGCAGCTCGCCCTCGCGCCGCCGGCGCAGGAGGGGATCACGGGTGGCGGGGGGCTCGATCTCCACCTCGCGCACCCGCCAGGGGACGCGGCGGAGATAGCGGTCGACCAGCTCGCGTTCGGGCCCCTCACGCAGCCGGCCGACCGCCGCGATCAGGATGCGCACGCCGGACCGTTCAACCGGCGGCGCGCAGGGCTGCGGGCTCCTGCGGCGGCGCCACCGACCAGAGGCGCTCCAGGTCGTAGAAGGCGCGCGTCTCCGCGCGGAAGACGTGGACGATGACGTCGCCGAGGTCGACCAGCACCCAGCGTGCCTCGCGCAGGCCCTCCACCGACAGCACCTCGTAGCCGGCCGCCTCGACCCGCGCCTGCAGCTTCTCGGCGAGCGTGGCCACGTGCCGGTCGCTGGTGCCGGTCACGATCACCATCCAGTCGGCGATGGTGGTCTTGCCGCGGAGGTCGATGACGACGGGATCGACGGCCTTGTCGGCTTCGAGGGACTCGGTGACGAGGGCGAGGAGCCGCGTCGAATCGACGGACCTGCGTTCGTCGCGACTTATGGCTCGAACTCCCTGCTCCAGTCCCGCCCCATGCGCCGCAGCCGCTCGCGGATCGCCGTGGCGGACGCGGGATGGGGCCGCAGACGTACGAACACCCAACGTGGCGGATCGAGTTCCGCGAGGCGCCGCGCCTCCCGTTCCCCGACCCGCGCGCCCGAGAAGCGGTGCGCAGCCTGCCCTGCGAGCGCACTGTAAGAATAGGGTGCGCGCTCGAACACCGCAACGGGGACCATGGCGAAGATGCGCTGCCAGTGCCGCCAGCGGTGGAACTGGGCGAGATTGTCGGCGCCGATGATCAGCACGAAGCGATAGCGCCGGTCCGCCACCAGCCGCCGCAGCGTGTCCACGGTGTAGCGGGTGCCGAGGCGAACCTCGATGTCGCTCACCACGATGCGCGGCTCGGCCGCCGCCACCCGCCTGGCCCACATCAGACGCTTCTCGAAGGGGGCCAGCTCCTCCGGGCTCTTGAGCGGGTTCTGCGGCGAGACGATCCACCAGACCCGGTCCAGCCCCAGCCGGCGCAGCGCCTCGCGCGAGACGTAGAGATGGCCTTCGTGGGCGGGATTGAAGGAGCCGCCCAGCAGGCCCACGCGCAGCGGCCGCGGAGCGGGTTCGGGCAGGGGCTGCGGTTCGGCCAGCCACAGCCGCCCCCGCGCGCGCCGGCGCGGCCGGCTCAGGGCCGACACGGCGCCGGCCCGCCCTCAGAGCGGCCGCACCTGGCCGTTGCCCCGCACCACGTACTTGAAGGTGGTGAGCTGCTCGACGCCGACGGGACCGCGCGCGTGCAGCCGGCCGGTGGCGATGCCGATCTCCGCCCCCATGCCGAACTCGCCGCCGTCGGCGAACTGGGTGGAGGCGTTGTGCATGACGATGGCCGAGTCCACCTCGCGCAGGAAGCGCTCCGCCGCCTCGCGGTCCTCGGTGACGATGCTGTCGGTGTGGTGCGAGCCGTAGGTGTTGATATGATCGATCGCCTCGTCGATGCCCGCCACCACCTTCACCGAGAGGATCGGCGCCAGATATTCGGTGGACCAGTCCTCCTCCGTCGCCGGCACCGCCCGCGGCTCGATGCGGCGCACCGTCTCGTCGCCGCGGATCTCGCAGCCCGCCTCGATCAGCCGGGCGAGCACGGGCGGCAGCAGCTCCTCCGCCACGCTGCGGTCCACCAGCAGCGTCTCGGCCGCGCCGCAGATGCCGGTGCGGCGCATCTTGGCGTTGAAGGTGACCTCCACCGCCTTCGTGGGATCGGCCTTCTCGTGGAGATAGACGTGGCAGATGCCCTCCAGATGGGCCAGCACCGGCACGCGGCTTTCGGCGTAGACCCGCTCCACCAGCGAGCGGCCGCCGCGCGGCACGATGACGTCGATGGACTCGGAAAGCCGCAGCATGGCGCCCACCGCCTCGCGGTCGGTGGTGGGGACCATCTGGACCGCGTCCTCCGGCAGACCGGCGGCGCGCAGGCCCTCCAGGACGGCGGCGTGGATGGCACGGCTCGAGTGGAAGCTCTCGGAGCCGCCGCGCAGGATCACGGCATTGCCGGCCTTGAGGGAGAGCCCGGCGGCGTCCGCCGTCACATTGGGGCGGCTCTCGTAGACGATGCCGATCACGCCGAGCGGCACCCGCACCCGGGCGATGTCGAGGCCGTTGGGCCGGGTCCAGCGGGCGAGCTCGGTGCCGACGGGATCGGGCAGGGCGGCGATCTCCTCGAGTCCGCGGGCCATGGCCTCGATGCGCTTCTCGTCCAGCATCAGCCGGTCGAGCATGGCGGCCGACAGGCCCCTCTCGCGTGCCGCTGCCATGTCGCGGGCATTGGCCTCGAGGATCTCGGCGCGGCGCTCGCGCAGCGCCTGCGCCGCCCGCAGGAGCGCCGCGTCCTTCGCCTCGCGCGGCACGTTCGCCATCACCCGTGCCGCCGCCCGCGCCCGCCGGCCCATCTCGCGCAC
Organism: bacterium HR39; assembly: GCA_002898955.1. Taxonomy (GTDB): domain Bacteria; phylum Pseudomonadota; class Alphaproteobacteria; order Geminicoccales; family Geminicoccaceae; genus HRBIN39. The sequence continues at coordinate 11,099 of BEIP01000005.1, forward strand.
GAGCGCCGCGACGTCCGTCCGTTCGGCCGCTTCAGCCATCGCCATGGTGCTCGCCTCCATCCCCCGGAGGATCGTGGTCGGGATTCCGTCCGCGGCCGGATATAGCGGCCGGCGTCGTCTGCGGCGAGGGAACGGACCGGCCGTTCCCCCACCGCTGCCAGAGCACGAAGGCGGTGGGGGCGAGGGTCACCACCAGCAGGATGCGCAGCAGGTGGTGGGTGGCCACGAAGGCCGGGTCGAGGTCGAGCGCGAGGGCCACGGTCGCCATCTCCACCACGCCGCCCGGGATGTAGGCCACGACGAGCTGCAGCGCGGGCAGGCCGGTGGCGGCCGCGATGGAAAGCGCGAAGGCGCCCGTGAGCGCGAACATGAGCGCGGTCAGCGCGAGGCCGCTTCCGAGGAGGCGCAGGAAGGTGGCGGGGGACAGGCCGCGAAAGCGCGCACCGATGGAGGCCCCCAGCACGATCTGCGCCAACGCCAGCAGGAGACCTGGCGGGGCGGCCCGGGTGATCCCGGCGAGGTGCAGGGCGGCGCTCGCCGCCATGGGGCCGAGCAGCGCCCAGGCCGGAACGCGCATGCGCTTCGCGATCCACGCGCCGGCCGCTCCGGCCACGGCCAGCAGCAGGAGTCCACCGGGGGCCACGTCGCCCCACAGCGGCCGCGGCGGCGGCTGCACCCCGAGGAGGACCGCGACCGTGGGGGCGATGGTGACGATCAGCAGCACCCGTACGGCGTGGACCAGGGCCACCGCGCGCACGTCCGCGCCCATGCGGTCGGCCAGCAGCACCATCTCGGCGAAGCCGCCGGGCATGGCGGCGAAGAAGGCGTCGCGTCCGCGCAGACCCACCCGCCGCCGCAGCCAGAGGTAGCCCAGCCCCGCCGCCGCCGGGACGTAGAGCGCGAGGCCCAGCGTGCTCGGCAGCCAGTGAACCAGTCCGGCCAGCCGCTCGGCCGAGAAGCCGCCGCCGATGAACACGCCGAGCACGCCGATCACGAGGCTGCGCAGTGCCGGCGGCACGTGTCCCGCGAAGCCGGCGAAGCCCGCGGCGGTGACGGCGAAGATCGCCCCCAGCAGGAAGGGCAGCGGCAGGCCGAGCAGCCGGAAGACCTCGGCTCCCAGCAGTCCGATGGCGAGGGTGGCGACCACCCGCGGCAGCGCCCGGCGCGACGTCGCCACCGCTCACGGATCCTCCGGCCGCAGTCCCGCCTTCTCCAGCAGGATCCGCCAGGCGGCCTCGTCCAGCGGCATCACCGAGAGCCGCGGCTGGCGCACGAGCGCAAGATGTGCGAGGCGCGGGTCGCTCCTGATCTCGGCGAGCGGCACTTCGCGCGGCAGGCGTCGCACCGGCGCCACCGCCACCCGCACGAAGCGCGGGTCGTCCGGATCCGGCCAGGCCTCCCGCACGATCCGCACCAGCCCCACGAGCGCCGGCTTCTTCACCGAGCGGTAGAACAGGGCGAGGTCGCCCGTGCGCATGGCCCGCATGTTGCGCGCCGCCTGGTGGTTGCGCACCCCGTCCCACTCCGCCTCGCCCTCGGCGAGCAGCTCGTCGAAGGTGTAGTCGTCCGGCTCGGCCTTGAAGATCCAGTACCCCATGCCGTGCACACCTCCCCTGCGCGAAGGGCACTTGCCAGCCGGCCCGTCCGGTCGTCAACTGGGGGCAGGAGCATCGGGGAGGGACCTCCATGGCATGGCTCGCGCGACCGGACGGCGCGGTGATCTGGCACCGGCACGAACCGCCCGCGGCCGGGGGCTGCACCTTCGTCTTCTTCAACGCGCTCACCGGCGATTCCGCCATCTGGATGCAGGAGATCGTGCCGGCGCTGGAGGCGCGCGGCCACGGCACGCTGGTGTTCGACCTGCGCGGCCAGCGGCAGAGCCCGGTTGAGCCGCGCGTGGAGATCTCGCTGCGCGCCATCGTCGACGACTGCAAGGCCCTGATCGAGGACGAGCAGCCCACACGCCCGGTCTTCGTGGGCCTGTCCATCGGCGGTCTGTTCGCCGCCCTGACCCACCTCGAGGGCCGCAAGGCCGAGGGCATGGTGCTGATCAACACCCTGCGCGAGAACAGCCCGCGGCTCGCGTGGCTGAGCGACGCCATGGTGCGCTGTGCGCGCACCGGCGGGCTGCGGCTGCTGCGCGACATGTACCTGCCGCTGCTCTTCGGGCGGAAGTGGCTGGAACACCACCGCCGGGACTTCCTTTTGGAAGACCCCTACCAGCCGCTGTCCGAGGATGCGCCGGAAGTGCGCCTGCTGCAGGTGGCCTGCGGTGCCGACTGGGACATCGCCTGGGACGGCATCGGCGTGCCGGTGCTGGTGCTCACCGGCGAAGAGGACCACGTCTTCCGCGACGAGGCGGCGATTGCGCGGATCGCCGCGCGCATGCCGCGGGCCATGCGGGTGGACGTGCCCGAGGCCGGCCATCTGCTGCCGGCGGAGGCGCCGGAGATCGTCGTGGACGCGTGCCTGTCGCTGGCGGGCCGGCTGTGGGAGGGACGGCGGTGAGCGAGGGACGCGGTCTCTGGCACCGCTACGCCTGGGCCGCGTACGGTGCCGTCTTTCTCGGCGTGGTGGGACATGCCACCAGCGAGTTCGTCTCGGTGCTCACGGGGCTGCGTGGCCCCGAGGTGTCGGTCTGGCGGTTTTCCATCGGTGCGCTGGGTCTGATCCTGCTGTGCCTCGCCATCCCGGGCCAGCGGGACCTGATCACGCCGTTGTGGCGGGACTTCTGGCCCATCGTCGGGCTGTCGGTGCGGGGCTTCGCGGTGGCCTACCTGTTCTTTCACTGGTCG
>BEIP01000006.1 GCA_002898955.1 bacterium HR39
TCGAGGCCCGCGACCTCGCCTGCGTGCGCGGCGGGCGGACCGTCTTCGCGCACCTCGACTTCGCCCTCGCCCCGGGCGAAGCGCTGCTGCTGCGCGGCCCCAACGGCAGCGGCAAATCGAGCCTGCTCCTGCTGCTCGCCGGACTGATCCCGCGCGCGGGCGGCACACTCCTCTGGGAGGGCGAGACCGTCGATCCGCGCGCTCCCGACTGGCACGCGCGCTTCCACTTCGTGGGCCACGCCGACGGCGCGAGCCGCGTGCTCACCGTGGCCGAGAACCTGCGCTTTCTCGCCGGCCTCGCGGGCGGCGGGGACGTGGAGGCGGCCCTTTCCGCCTTCGATCTCGCGGAGCTCGCCGACCGGCCGGTGCGCTGGCTCTCGGCCGGGCAGAAGCGGCGGCTCGCGCTCGCGCGCCTTTTGCTGGTCCCCCGGCCGCTGTGGCTGCTCGACGAGCCGGCGGTGGGGCTCGATGCCGCGCGCCGCCGCCGGCTGGAGGACCACATCCGCGAGCACCGTGCCCGCGGCGGGATCTGCGTGGTGGCGAGCCACGGCGACGTGGCACTCGACGATCCGCTGGTGCTCGACTTCGGAGAGGCCGCGTGATCCGGGTCTTCGCCGCCGTGCTCGTCCGCGATCTGCGCATCGCCCTGCGGCGGCTGCCGGAGACGCTGCTCTCCGCCGTCTTCTTCGTCCTCGCCCTCTCGCTGTTCCCGCTCGGCGTGGGGGCCTCGCCCGAAGTGCTGGCCCGCATCGGCGCCGGTGTGATCTGGGTGCTGGCGCTCTTCGCCGTCACCGTCTCGCTCGACCGCCTGTTCCAGGGCGACTTCGAGGACGGCTCAATGGAACTCCTCGTGCTGGCACCGGTGCCGCTCGAGGTGGTGGTCGTGGCCAAATGCACGGCCCACTGGCTGGCGAGCGGCCTCCTGCTGGTGCTGGTCTCGCCGCTCCTCGCCGTCCTCATGGGCCTGCCCCCGGAGGCCCTGTGGGTGCTGCCCGCATCCCTGCTGCTGGGCACGCCCACCCTCACGCTCGTGGGGGCGGTGGGGGCGGCGCTGCTGCTGGGAAGCCGCCGCGGCGGTGCCACCACGGCGCTTTTGGTGCTGCCCCTCGACATCCCCGTCCTGATCTTCGGGGTCTCGGCCGTCGACGGCTATCTGCTGGGGCTGGGCGGCTCGGCCCAGTTCCTGATCCTCGGAGCGCTGCTGCTGCTGGCGCTGGCCGCCACCCCCTTCGCCACCGCCGCGGCGCTGCGCCTCGCCTACGAGTGATCTTCGCCGCGCTCCGGCACCAGCCGTAGGCTCGCCGAGTTGATGCAGTAGCGCAGCCCGGTGGGCGGCGGCCCGTCGGGAAAGACGTGGCCGAGATGCGCGTCGCAGCGGCTGCACAGCACCTCCGTGCGGACCATGCCGAGGCTGTGGTCCTCGCGCGTGGTGATCGCCGCCTCGTCGATCGGCGCCCGGAAGGAGGGCCAGCCCGTGCCCGAGTCGTACTTGGTGCGGCTCGAGAACAGCGGCTGGCCGCAGCAGCGGCACACGTAGAGCCCCGGCGTCTTCGTCTGCCAGTAGGCCCCGGTGAAGGGCCGCTCGGTGCCGCCGCGGCGGGTGATCCAGTAGACGTCCGGCGGCAGCAGGCGCCTCCACTCCTCGTCGCTGCGCCGCACCTTGTCCGTCATGCCCCGCACTCCCTGCCGGATCCGCCTCTACACTTGCACCGGCGCGCCGGGCCGGCCAGACTTCCGGTGCCGTGAGCAGCAACGGGGGAGGAACCGTGCGCTACCTGCACACCATGGTCCGTGTGAGCAATCTCGAGGAATCGCTCGACTTCTACTGCAACAAGCTGGGTCTCGTCGAGGTCCGGCGGATGGAGAACCCGCAGGGCCGCTACACCCTCGTGTTCCTCGCCGCACCCGAGGACCTCGGGAGTGCCCGGGAGAAGCGGGCGCCGCTGCTGGAGCTCACCTACAACTGGGATCCGGAGGAGTACACCATCGGACGCGCCTTCGGACACCTCGCCTACGAGGTGGAGAACATCTACGAGACCTGCAGGCGGCTGATGGAGGCCGGCGTGACCATCAACCGGCCGCCGCGCGACGGCCGCATGGCCTTCATCCGCTCGCCGGACAACATCTCCATCGAGCTCCTGCAGCGGGGCGAGCCGCTGCCGCCGCAGGAGCCGTGGGTATCCATGCCCAACGTCGGCACCTGGTGAGACCTCAGCGGGGCGGGGCAGCGGCCGCCCCGCCCGCCTCCCGACCGAGACCGGCCTCGCAGTCGGCGAGCAGGGCGTCCGCCCGCTCCCGGCCGTAGGACTCCGTCGCCGCATCCCGCAGGGCGGCGCAGAGCTCGCCGGCCTGCGCACCCACCCGTTCCGCGAAGCGTCGTGCCGCCTCCTGCAGGGCGCCGGGCAGCACCGCGGCGAGGCGCTCACGGGTCTGAGTGACCAGCGGATGGCGGGAGAGGGCGAGCTGGAAGGCGAGTTCGCCGGTGGAGAGCGCCCGCGCCAGACCCTCCACCAGCTCGTCGGCCGCGGCCTTCCACGCCGCCTGCACGAGATGCCGGTGCAGCACCTGCGCGAAGCGTCCCTGCACCCGCTCCCGTCCCGGAGCCGGCGGCAGCGCGCGGGCGATCTCCGCCGCGAGCTCACGGACGAACCGGTCGAGCACGGTCTCGAGCGTGCGCCGCAGCTCCAGCTCGCGGGCCAGCTCGCGCACCAGCGCCCGGCGGTTGTCGGGCGTATCGGGCGGCACGACGAAGCGGATCACCACCTGCTCCTCGCGCGCGAACAGCGGCTGCAGGAAGGCCACATCGCCCGCACGCACCCAGCGCCCGTCCACCCAGACCAGGGTGTCGCGACCGATCTCGCCGCGGCCGATGGCGGCGAGCAGCTCCTCGCGCGAGAGCTTCTCCCGCCGGCCCTCACGCGCCACCCAGAGCTCGTCGGGCACGGCCGCGAGCGCCCCCTCCGGCGGAGGCGGGGGAGGCGGCGGCTCCTCGGCCGGGACGGCAGCCGGCACGAGGAGGAGCAGGAGGAACAGCGCGGCGCGAAGGTGCATGGCGGATCCCGGCATCTGCCACCCGCCGCGAGGGACCACCCGCAGGGCGCCCCGTCAAGCCGCGAGGGCGTTAACCGGATGGCAGGGAAGGACGGGCAGGATGGGCGCGGACCGGCCCGGAGGACATTCGCCCCGTGTGGCTGTGGCTCGCCCGCCTGCTCGCGTGTGCGCAGCTCGCGCTGGTCGTCTTCGCGCGGCTGCTGCACGCGGCACCGGCCACACCGGAGCCCGCGGCCGACAACCCCGCGGTTGCGGCGGCGGACGTCGCCGCGGGCGGCTCACGGGCGATCCACCGCTTCGGGGCGGAAGCGCCCTCACTCGGCCGCCACGGCGAGCTCGACGCGGCCCTCGTAGCGGGCGAGCAGCGCCGCCGTCTTCGCCTCCCAGTCGGCGATGGCCGCCTCCTTGACGTGCCCGTAGCCGCGGATGGCGAGGGCGAGCCCGGCGATCTCCACCGCGAGCGCGTGGTTCCCGGGCGTGAGGCGCTCGAGCAGCCGCTCCACCAGCGCCCGGTATTCGCCGATCAGCGCCCGCTCGCGCCGACGCTCCGCGGTGGACCCGAAGATGTCGAGGGGCGTGCCGCGCAGGAAGCGAAGCTTCGCGAGCAGGCGGAAGGCGTGGCGCATCCACGGGCCGTAGCGGGCCTTGCGCAGGTGACCGGTCTCCGGATCGCGGCTGGCGAAGAGCGGCGGGGCGAGGTGGTATTCGATCCGCTCCACGCCCTCGAAGGCCTCGCGCAGGCGCCGTTCGAAGGACGGATCCGAGAACAGCCGCGCCACCTCGTACTCGTCCTTGTAGCTCATGAGGCGGGCCAGCGCGAGGGCCACGGTGCGTGCGAGCTCCTCCGAACCGGTGCGCTCGGCCTCCACCCGGCGCACGTGTTCGACGAAGTCGCGGTAGCGCTGCGCCCACGCCCGGTCCTGCCAGGCCTCGAGGTGGCGGGCGCGGTGCTCGACGATCTCGTCGAGGGTGTGCGGGATGGGCTCCTCGCGCTCCGGCCGGGCGAGACGTGCCACGAGCTCCGGGTCCACCACCGACAGCCGCCCGAGCCGGAAGGCACGCCGGTTGAACTCCACCGCCACGCCGTTGAGCTCGATGGCCCGCTCGATGGCGGCGGCGGAAACGGGCAGGAGTCCCCGCTGATATGCCCGGCCGACGAGGAAGAGGTTGGCGCCGATGGCGTCACCGAGCAGCCGGCGGGCGAGGCCGGTGGCGTCCACGAAGTCCACCGCCTCCTCGCCCATGCGCTCGGTGAGGACGCGCTTGAGGCGCGCGATCGGCAGGTGGAAGTCGGCGATGCGCGTCGCCTCGCCGGTGGGGATCTCGGCCTCGTTCACCACCGCCCGCGTGCGCCCCCGCGCCGCGGTGGGCAGCGCCACCCGCCCGGCCGTGACCACCAGGTCGCAGCCGAGGATCACATCCGCCCCGCCGGTGGCCACCCGCGGCGCGCCGATGGTCTCCATGTCGGGGCCGATCTTGAGGAAGGAGACCACCGCGCCCCCCTTCTGGGCGAGGCCGATCATGTCGAGGCCCGTCGCGCCCCTGCGCTCGAGGTGGGCGGCCATGGCGAGCAGGGCCGCCACGGTGATGACGCCGGTGCCGCCGATGCCCGTCACCACGATGCCCATGGGGCGCTCCAGCGCGGGCAGCTCCGGCTCGGGCAGCGCATCGAGGGCGGGGAGTTCGGGCGGGGCGGCGGAGCGCGGCCGGCCGCCCACCACGGTGACGAAGCTCGGGCAGAAGCCGTCGAGGCACGACCAGTCCTTGTTGCAGGCCGACTGGTCGATGCGGCGCTTGGTGCCGAAGGGCGTCTCCACCGGCACCACCGCCACGCAGTTGGACTTGCGGGCGCAGTCGCCGCAGCCCTCGCACACCTCCTCGTGGATCAACAGGCGCAGCTGCGGGTCGGGATATTCGCCGCGCTTTCTCCGCCGGCGCTTCTCGGCGGCACAGGTCTGGTCGTAGATGATCGCCGTGACGCCCGGCGTGCGGCGCAAGCGCTCCTGCACCGCGGCGAGTTCCTCGCGCGGATGTACGCGCACGCCGCGCGGCCACTCGATGCCGATGGGATACTTGCGGGGATCGTCGGCGACGACGGCGATCTCCTTCACGCCTTCCGCGGCCAGCAGCTGCGCGATCTGCGGCACCGTGAGGTTGCCGATCTCCATCTTCTGGCCGCCGGTCATGGCGACGGCGTCGTTGTAGAGGATCTTGAAGGTGATGTTGGCGCCGGCCGCCACCGCCGCCCGCACCGCCAGCGAGCCGGAATGGTAGAAGGTGCCGTCGCCCACGTTCTGGAAGACGTGCTCCCGGCGGACGAAGGGGAACTGGCCGAGCCAGGACGCCCCCTCGCCGCCCATCTGGGTGAAGGTGGCGGTGGAACGGTCCATCCACTGGGCCATGAAGTGGCAGCCGATGCCGGCCACCGCCCGCGAGCCCTCGGGCACGCGGGTGGAGGTGTTGTGCGGGCAGCCCGGGCAGAACCAGGGCAGTCGCTGGGCCGGCGGCACGTAGCCGGCCTCGTCGGCGCCGAGCCGCTCCAGGGCCTCCACCCGTCGGGCGAGCTCCTCCCCGACCATGCCCGCCTCCACCAGCCGGCGGCCGAGCTCGACGGCGATGCGGTCGATGGAAAGCGCTCCGTGCGAGGGGAAGAGCGGGCGGCCGAAGCGGTCGCGCTTGCCCTCGATCAGCGGGCGCACCGGGTGGTCGTAGAGCAGCACCCGCATCTGGTCCTCGACCAGCGGGCGCTTCTCCTCCACCACCAGCACCCGCTCGACGCCGCGCACCGCCCGCTCGAGCCCGGTCGGCTCCAGCGGGAAGGTCATGCCCACCTTGTACAGCCGCACCCCCATGCGGGCGAGGTCGGCGAAGGACAGCCCGAGCAGATCCAGCGCCGCCACCAGATCGAGCCACGACTTGCCGGTGGAGACCACGAGCAGCCGAGCCGGCTCGGGATCGGTGACCAGCCGGTCGAGGCCGTTGGCCCGGGCGAAGGCGCGCGCGGCCTCCAGCTTGTGGACGTGCAGGCGCCGCTCCTGGGCGAGCGCCATGGACGGGCCGATGCCGTGGTCGGGCCAGCGGATGTGCAGGCCCTCGGGCGGCGGCGTCCAGTCCTCGGGCAGAGAGATCGCGGGGCGCTCGGGATCCACCCGCACCACCGCCGTGCTCTCGACGGTATCGTGCACGCACTTGAGGGAGACCCAGGCGCCCGAGAAGCGCGAAAGCGCGATGCCGCAGAGGCCGAATTCGAGGATCTCCTGCACCCCGGCCGGGTTGAGGACCGGCACCATGGCGTCCACCATGGCGAATTCCGACTGGTGCGCGGTGGTGCTGCTCTCGCACAGATGGTCGTCGCCGAGCAGCAGCAGCACGCCGCCCAGCGGGTGGGTGCCGAAGAGATTGCCGTGGCGGATGGCGTCGCCCGAGCGGTCGACGCCCGGTCCCTTGCCGTACCAGATGGCGAAGACGCCATCGTACCGGTTCTCCCCGAACAGCGCCACCTGCTGGGTGCCCTGACAGGCGGTGGCGGCGAGGTCCTCGTTGACGCCCGGCTGGTGGACGACGTCGTGGGCGGCGAGCAGCTCCCGGGCACGCTGGAGCTGCAGGTCGTAGGTGCCGAGCGGCGAGCCGCGGTAGCCGGTGATGTAGCCGGCGGTGCGGTGGCCGGCGCGGACATCGCGGCGGCGCTGGTCGAGGGGGAGCCGCACCAGCGCCTGGATCCCGGTCATGAGGACTTCGCCCCGCTCCAGCAGGTAGCGGTCCTCCAGCCTCACCTCGCGCAGTCCGCTCATGGCCCTCCCCTCCGGTTCGCAGCGCTGCCGGCCAACATAGGCGCCGCCGCCCGCGACAGAAAGGCGCAGGCGCGCGGGCCGGGCGCACCGCACGCACGCGCCATGGATGCGGCCGCGCGCGACCGTGGCCCCGCGCCGCCCTCAGAGGACCGGCAGATACCAGGCGAGGTCGATGTCGCTCACCTCGCGGCGGAAGCGTTCGTGCTCGGAGATCCGGGAGAGCCGGTAGAGCTCCACGAGGCGTCGGCCCAGCCGCAGCGAGAGGACGCCCTCGCGGTCGAAGGCCGAGAGCGCTTCGGGCCAGGTGCAGGGGAGCGGCGCTGCCGGCACCCGGCAGGCGTCGCCGGAAACGGGCGGCGGCGGCTCGAGGTCGTGCTCCAGCCCGTGCAGAACGCCGGCCAGCACCGCGGCGAGGACGAGGTAGGGGTTCGAGTCGGCCCCGGCGATGCGGTGCTCGATGCGCCGGGCGTGCGGATCGGCCGGCGGGATGCGCACCGCCACCGTGCGGTTGTTGTGTCCCCAGCAGGCGCTCACCGGCGCGTAGGAGCCCGGGACCAGCCGCCGGTAGCTGTTGGCGTTGGGCGCGAAGACGGCCATGGCAGCGGGGGCGGTGGCGAGCAGGCCGGCCACCGCCGCTTCCAGCCGCCGGCCTCCGTCGGGATGCTCGCCGAACAGGTTGCGCCCCCGGCATCGTAGAGGGAGAGGTGGACGTGGCAGCCCGCTCCCGCCCTGCCGGTGAAGGGCTTGGCGGCGAAGGTGGCGCGCAGCCCGGCCTCGCGGGCGGCGCGGCGCACGGCGATGCGGAAGAGGAAGGCGTCGTCGGCGGCGCGCAGCGGGTCGCCGCGGTGTTCGAGGTTCACCTCGAACTGCCCCGGGGCGTATTCGGCGCTCACCGCTTCGAGCGGCAGCTCCAGCGCCTCGCAGAAGCGCCCGAGCCGGTCGAGGAACCCGTCGACGTCGGCGAGCCGCTCGAGGTCGTAGACCTCGACGAGCCCGGCCCGGCCGCCGTGGCGGGCGGAACGCGGCGGCCGGGGCCGCCCGTCCGGGCCCGGCTCGGGATCGAGCAGGTAGAACTCGTACTCGAAGGCCACGCACGCCCGCAGGCCCCGCCGCTCCAGCTCCGCCACCACCCGCGCCAGCGCCGCGCGCGGATCGGCCCAGAAGGGCGTGCCGTCCGGTTCCACCACCGCCGCCAGGGCCAGCGCGCGGTCGGGCCGCCAAGGAGCGGGACGCAGGCTGCCCGCGACCGGGGCGAGGGGCCGGTCGGCGTCACCCTCGTCGTGGACGAGCGGCGAGCCCTCGATGTTCTCGCCGAGGCTGTCGAGGGCGTAGACGGTGCTGGAGACCGAAAGCCGACCCGCGAGCAGGTCGGCGAGGCGGTGCTTCGGGATCCGCTTGCCCCGGGCGATGCCGAGGAGGTCGGGGATCAGGATCTCGACCTCCTCCACCAGCGGATGTTCCAGCGTGAAGCGCTCCGCGTCCATGGACGGATGCGCGGGGGCCGGGGCTCCCCCGCCGGATCCTCAGGCGGCCTCGGCCAGCGTCTCCTCGATCCACTGCTTGAGCTTGGCCTTGGGCAGCGCCCCCACCTTGGTGGCCTTGAGCTCGCCGCGGTCGAAGATCATCAGGGTGGGGATGCCCCGCACGCCGTATTTCGTGGGCGTGAGCGGACTCTCGTCGATGTTGACCTTCACCACCTTGATGCGATCGCCCATCTCGCCGGCGATCTCTTCGAGGAAGGGCGCGATCATCTTGCACGGCCCGCACCACTCGGCCCAGAAGTCCACCAGCACCGGGCGGTCGGCCTGCAGCACCTCCTTCTCGAAGGTGGAGTCGTTCGCCTGGACGATCTCGCTCATGTCGGATCCCCACGGATGATCGGAACGCGCCGGCGGCCGGAGCGCCTCCGGCCCCGGCGACCATGGGGGGTGCCCGCCGGCCCGTCAAGGGCGGCCCGGCTTCACGAGGGCGCGCGCCCCGGCTCAGCCCGCGCCGTCGCGGCCGTCCTCCGCGCAGACCGTTCCGTCCGCGGCCTCCGGTTCCAGCGGTTCCCAGACCTCGCCCGGGCCGAGCCGCTCGAGCGGCCGGTAGCGGGCCTTGTAGGCCATCTTGGGGCACTGGGGGATCCAGTAGCCGAGGTAGACGTACGGCAGGCCGAGCTCGGCGGCGCGCACCACGTGCCAGAGCACCACGAAGGTGCCGGGACTGCGCCCGGCGAGGTCGGGATCGTAGAACTTGTAGACGCCCGAGAGACCGTCGGCGGTGCGGTCGCTCAGGGTGACGGCGACCAGCCGCCCGTCCGGCTCGCGGAACTCGCCGACGAAGGTGCCGGATGCGGCGTCCTCGACCAGCGCCCGGTACTCCTCCCAGTCCATCCCGTCCATGCCCCCCTCGGCGTGGCGGGCGCCGACGTAGCGGCGGAAGAGCGCGTACTGCTCGTCGGTGGCACGCGGCTCCCGCTCGCTCCAGCGGAGATGGGCGTTGCGCTTCCAGACCCTGCGGAACGTGCGGCTCCAGCGGAAGCGCGCCACCGGAATGCGAACCGGAATACAGCTCGCGCAGGTCCGACAGACCGGCCGGTAGAGGACGTGACCGCTGCGCCGCCATCCCTGGGCGATGAGCCGGTCGAAGGCCGCCGGCGGCAGATCGTCGAGGAAGGCCACCACCCGCCGCTCCCGGCGCCCGGGCAGATAGGGGCAGGGCGCTTCGGTCGTCAGATAGAGGGGGAAGCCCTGGCCGCTCACCGCTCCGCCACCGCTGCTGCGCGGGGCCGCATATGGCGCGACGCGGGCGCCGCGGGGAGGGGCGGACACCCGTACGGACGCACCGGCCGGTGCCGAAGCCGGTGGACGGCGCTTCACGGCCGGCCTCCGCCCTCCCGCCGCTCTCCGTCCCCCTCCTCCTCGAGGGCGGCGCGGGCGGCGGCGCAGGAGAAGCCGGCGCGGGCGAGGGCGGCCAGGTCCCTTTCGCGCATGCGGGCGCGCTCCTCCGGCGGGCGGTAGGGTCCCAGCCGGCGCCGCGCCACATAGGCCCGGGCGGCGGCCACTTCCGCATCCGCGGCCGCCTCCGCCTCCGCCGCCTCCCGCCCTTCGGCGGATCCGGCGAGGACCGCGGCCACCACCTCCGGATCGACGCCGCGCTCGTGCAGGCGCACGGCGATCCGCGCGGGCGGCACGCCGCGGGCGAGCCAGCGCCGCACCTTCGCCTCGGCGAAGGCCCGATCGTCGAACAGGCCCATGCGGTCGAGCTCGTCCATCACCGCGCCCACCCGGTCACGCACCTCCACCGGATCGAGCCCCAGCGCCCGTGCCTCCGCGAGGGCGCGGCGCAGCAGCCGCTCCATGTGGGCGCGCGGGGTGGCGTAGCGCTGCAGGTGGTACAGCGCCCGTCTCAGCAGGCGTTCACGGGTGGGCTCGCGCGGGCGCCGGCGGCTCACGGTGCACCTCCCGCAGCGAGGGTGGCGCGGCCGTGCCGCGGCGCAAGGGGATCAGCGCGGCGGCGCGCAGGCCTCGAGCGCCCGCTGGCGCAGCAGGTGGTCCGCCAGCACGCAGGCCATCATCGCCTCGCCCACCGGGACGGCGCGGATGCCCACGCAGGGGTCGTGGCGGCCGCGGGTGCGGACCTCGCGCGGACGGCCGAGCCGGTCCACCGTGCGGCGCGGGATCAGGATGCTGCTGGTGGGCTTGACGGCGAAGCGCACGACGATGTCCTGGCCGGTGGAGATGCCGCCGAGGATGCCGCCGGCGTTGTTGGAGAGGAAGCGCACGCGCCCGTCCTCGATCACCATCTCGTCGGCGTTCTCCTCGCCGCGCAGCGCGGCCGCCGCGAAGCCGGCGCCGATCTCCACCCCCTTGACGGCGTTGATGCTCATCATCGCCTTGGCGAGATCGGCATCGGGCCGGTCGTAGACGGGATCGCCCAGGCCCGGAGGCACGCCGCGGGCCACCACCTCCACCACCGCGCCGATGGAGGACCCTTCCCTGCGGATCTCCGCGAGCAGCGCCGCGAAGCGCGGCACGGTCTCCGGGTCCGGGCAGAAGAAGGGGTTGCGGTCGATCTCGGCGCGGTCGAAGCGCGAGCGGTCGATCTCCACCTCGCCGATCCGCACCACATAGCCGAAGATGTCGACCCCCTCGCCCAGCACCTTGCGGGCGACGGCGCCGGCCGCCACCCGGCAGGCGGTCTCGCGCGCCGAGGCACGCCCGCCGCCGCGCCAGTCGCGGATGCCGTACTTCATGTCGTAGGTGAAGTCGGCGTGGCCGGGCCGGTAGAGGTCGCTGATGTCCTCGTAGTCCTTCGAGCGCACGTCCTCGTTGCGGATCAGCAGCGAGATCGGCGCACCGGTGGTGAGTCCGTTGAACACGCCGGAGAGGATCTCCACCCGGTCGCTCTCGCGGCGCTGGGTGACGAAGCGGCTGGTGCCCGGCCGGCGCCGGTCGAGATGATGCTGGATGTCGGCCTCGGAGAGCGGGATGCGCGGCGGCACGCCGTCCACCACCACGCCGATGGCGGGCCCGTGGCTCTCGCCCCAGCTCGTGAAGCGGAACATGTGGCCGAAGGTGGAGCCGGGCATGCCTCAGTCGTCCTGCACCACCGAGATGTCCGGGGCGTCCACCGCCTTCATCCCCACCACGTGATAGCCGGAGTCCACGTGGACCACCTCGCCGGTGACGCCGCTTCCGAGCTGCGAGAGCAGGAACAGGGCGGCGCCGGCCACGTCCTCGAGGGTGGTGTTGCGGCGCAGCGGCGCGTTGTAGCGGTTCCACCTGAGGATGTAGTGGAAGTCGCCGATGCCGCTCGCCGCCAGCGTGCGCACCGGCCCGGCCGAGATGGCGTTGACGCGGATGTTCTTCGGTCCGAGGTCGACGGCGAGATAGCGCACCGAGGCCTCGAGCGCCGCCTTGGCGACCCCCATGACGTTGTAGTGCGGCATCACCCGCTCGGCGCCGAGATAGGTGAGGGTGAGCAGGCTGCCGCCCTTCTCCTCCATCAGCGGTTCGGCCCGGCGGGCGAGATCGGTGAAGCTGTAGCAGGAGATCAGCAGGGTCCTTTCGAAGTTCTCCCGCGTGGTGTCGATGTAGCGACCCTTGAGCTGCTCGCGGTCCGACCAGGCGATGGCGTGGACCAGGAAGTCCAGCCGTCCCCACTTCTCGCGGATCTCGTCGAACAGCGTGTCGAGGCTCGCGGGATCGGTGACGTCGGCCGGCGCCACGATGCTGGCGCCGAGCTTCTCGGCGAGGGGCAGCACGCGCTTTCTGAGCGCCTCGCCCTGCCAGGTGATCGCGAGTTCGGCGCCGTGGGCGGCCAGTGCCCGGGCGATGCCCCAGGCGAGGGAGCGTTCGTTGGCGATGCCCATCACGAGGCCGCGGGCCCCGGCCATGAGGGGAAGGGCGTGGGTCATGACGGCGGCTGCTCCGTTGGTGGCGTTTCCCCGGCAGTCGCGGACGCGTCCCCGTCCGCGGGCGGCAGAGTCCGCTCCCGCATGCGGCGGATGCGCTCGCGCAGGATGGCG
>BEIP01000007.1 GCA_002898955.1 bacterium HR39
CGGATCGCCTCCGGCGGCCCCTCGGCCAGCAGCCGGCCGTGGTCGAGCACGACGATGTGGTCGCAGGTGGTCATGACGAGGTGCATGTCGTGCTCCACCAGCAGCACGGTGACGCCCTCGGCGGCGATCCGCTCGATCAGCCGGCCGATCTCGCGCGTCTCCGCCTCGTTGCACCCCGCCGCCGGTTCGTCGAGCAGCAGCAGCCGCGGCTCGCAGGCGAGCGCCCGGGCGATCTCGAGGCGCCTGAGGGCGCCGTAGGGCAGGCTGTCGGCCTCGCGCTGGTGCCGGTCCGCGAGACCCACCCGTTCCAGCAGATGCAGGGCGAACTCGCGCGCCTCGGCCTCGCTGCGGCGGAAGCGCGGGGTGCGGAAGAGCGCGCCCAGGAGGCCGCGGTGGAGGTGCAAATGGCGGCCCACCAGCACGTTCTCCAGCACCGTCATGTCGAAGAAGATGCGCAGGTTCTGGAAGGTGCGGGCGATGCCGCGCGCGGCCAGCTTCTCGGGGGGCAGACCGTCCACCCGCTCGCCGCGGAAGTACACCTCGCCGGAGGTGGGCGGCAGGACACCGGTAATCACGTTGAACAGCGTGGTCTTGCCGGCGCCGTTGGGCCCGATCAGGGCGTGGACGCCCCCCTCGGGCACGGCGAAGCTCACCCCGTCGACGGCGCGCACGCCGCCGAAGTGCCGGCAGAGCTCGCGCACCTCCAGAAGGGGCGTCACCACACCCGTCTCCCGAACAGGGCGAAGAGGCTGGGCAGCAGCCCGCGCGGCAGCAGGATCATGGTGGCCATCATGGCGAGGCCCAGCATCACGTGCTCGTAGTCGTGGAAGACGGTGAGGAACTGGGGCAGGGCGCCGAGCAGCGCCGCCCCGGCGATGGCGCCGAAGGTGGAGGCCATGCCGCCCAGCACCACCATGGTGACGAACTGGATGGAGCGCAGGAAGCCGGCCTCGCCGGGGGTGAGCCAGCCGGTGAAGTGGGCGTAGAGCGAGCCCGCGTAGCTCGCGATCACCGCCGAGAGGACGAAGACGAACACCTTGTAGGACGCGGTATCGACCCCGCAGGTGCGCGCGGCGATCTCCGCACCGTGCACCGCCCGCAGGGCGCGGCCGACCGGGCTGTCGATCAGGTTGAGGGAGAGCCACGTCACCAGCAGCAGCGAGACCGCCACCACCGCGTACCAGGCGAGGGGCCCCTCGACGGTGTGGCCGGCGACGGTGAAGGGATCGACCGGCATGCCGTCGGGGCCGCCCGTGAGCCCAACTTCCTGGTTGAGGACGATGGAGACGATGATGCCGAGCCCGAGGGTCGCCATGGCCAGATAGTGACCCCGCAGCCGCAGGATCGGCCGGGCGACGGCGAAGGCCAGCAGGCCCGAGAGCGCCATGCCGGCGAGCAGGGCGAGCGGTGCCGGCCAGTCGCGGTCCGTGACCAGGATGGCCGAGGCGTACGCCCCGATGCCGAAGAAGCCGGCGTGCCCGAGGCTGATCTGGCCGGCGTAGCCGAACAGCAGGTTGAGCCCGACGCAGACGATGGCGGCGATGCCCACGTTGGTGAGCACGTCGAGGGTGTAGGTGCCCGGCAGCAGCACCGGCAGCACCGAAAGCACCACGGCGAGGACGCCGACGGCGAAGAGACGGCTTCCCCACACCCGCCCCATGGCCTCACACCCGCTCCGCCACGGCGCGCCCGAGCAGGCCCTGCGGGCGCACCACCAGCGCCACGAGGATGATGACGAAGGCGATGGCGTCCTTGTAGGCCGAGGACAGGTAGCCGGCGGCGAAGGACTCGACGAGACCGACCACGAGCCCGCCCACCAGCGCCCCCGGACCCGAGCCCAGCCCGCCGACGATGGCGGCGGCGAAGCCCTTGAGGCCGAGCATGGTGCCCACCTGGAAGTGGGTGGGGGCGAGCGGCGTGATCAGCAGGCCGGCGAGCGCCCCGAGCGCGCCGGCCAGCGCGAAGCTCGCCAGCACCACCCGGCGCGGGTCGATGCCCACCAGCTCGGCCGCGAGGGGGTTCCACGCCGCCGCCAGCATCGCCTTGCCCCAGAGCGTGCGGGAAAAGAACAGCCACAGCGCGAGCGCCACCAGCGCCGTCACGCCCGTCACCCACAGCGACTGCGGCGCCACCACCGCGCCGAGGATGCGGATGGGCTCCTCGCCGGAGATGGGCGGCAGGGAGTGGAAGTTGCGGTCGAAGACGATGCCGGCGAGGCCGCGGATCAGGATGGAGGCGCCGATGGTGACGATGATGAGCGCCACCACGCTCGCCCCGTGGGCCGGCCGGATGCCGAAGAGGTAGAGCGCGAGCGCCACCGCGACCGCCAGCAGCACCGCCAGCACGGCGGCTAGGCCGAGCGGCACGCCGTCGGCCACCATGAAGGCCGCGGCGAGCCCCCCGAGCATCACGAACTCGCCCTGGGCGAAGTTGATGACGTGGCTCGCGTTGTAGACGAGGGAGAAGCCGAGCGCGATCAGCGCGTACACCGCGCCGACCGTGAGCCCGGCGAACAGGAACTGCACGAAAGTCGCGCTCATGCGCCGGAAGCGTCCCTTCCCCCGGCCGCGGCGGGTATCACGCGCCCGCCGGCCTGCCAAGCCGCACCGCCGATGATTTCGCGTGAAACCGTATCTGGCGGACGGGGCGGGCGCCGGCAAGACCGGAGCCGGCGTGCCGGCGGGACGCGCACCGGTGCATGGGCCCCATGCGGCCGTCGCGGTGGCGGGCCGCCGTCGCCGCGCCTAGGGTGCGCGGAGCGGAAGGGACCGCCATGAGACCGCTCGCCCCGGCGGCCGTCGAGGACATTTCACCGGCTCTGCGCGGCGCGCTCTGGATGATCGCCGCCGCCACCTGCTTCTCCGTGATGATCACCCTCGTGCGCCTCGCGAGCCGCACCCTGCCGGTCAGCGAGATCGCCTTCTTCCGCAACCTCTTCGGCCTGCTGGTCATGGTGCCGTGGCTCGTGCGCGAGGGGCGGCGGGCGCTCGCCACCCGGCGGCCGTGGCTGCACCTGCTGCGCGGCGCGCTGGCGCTCGCCGCCATGCTCTGCTGGTTCTACACGCTTTCGGTGATGCCGCTGGCCGAGGCCACCGCCTTCAGCTTCACCGCCCCCGTCTTCGCCACCCTGCTGGCGGTGCCGGTCCTGGGCGAGCGCCTCGTGCCGGCGCGCATCGCGGCCGTGGCCCTCGCCTTCGTCGGCGCGCTGGTGATCCTGCGGCCGGGCCTGCGGGGGCTGCAGCCGGCGGCGCTGGTGGCGCTGTTCACGGCGGTGGTGTGGGGGACGTCGACCATCGTGGTGAAGATCCTCGCGCGGACCGAGAGTGCGGCGGCCATCGTCACCTGGATGGTGCTGTTCACCACGCCGGCCTCGCTGCTCGTCGCGCTGCCGGCGTGGCGCACGCCGGGCCCGGACGAACTCCTGGTGCTCGCCCTGTTGGGGGCCGCGGGCAGCGCCGGCCACTACTGCATGAGCCGCGCGCTGCGCCTCGCGGACGCCGGTTTCGTCGCCCCCTTCGACTATCTCCGCCTGCCCCTGGTCGCCCTCTTCGCCTGGCTGGTGTTCGGCCAGCGTCCGGACGCCTGGACCTGGGCGGGTGCCGCCCTCATCGCCGCGGGCGGCATCCTCGTGGCCCGGAGCGGCGCGCGGCGCGGAGCCCCGGTGACGTGAGTCCCTACACCCGTGCCGTCGGCTGGATGCTGCTGTCGGTCACCTGCTTCGTCGGCATGGGGACCACCGCCAAGCTGCTCTCCGCCACCCTGCACCCCTTCGAGGTGGCCTTCTTCCGCGCCGCCTTCGGCCTGCTGGTGGTGCTGCCGGCGGCCCTGCGCGAGGGGGCGCACCTGTGGATCACCCCCACCTGGCGGCTGCAGTTCCTGCGCGGGCTGTTCGGCACGCTCGCCATGGCGAGCGCCTTCTATGCGGTGGCCCACCTGCCGCTCGCCGAGGCCACCGCCTACGGCTACACCCGGCCGCTGTTCGTGGTGCTGCTGGCCGCGGTGCTCCTGGGAGAAGCGCTGCTCGCGCGGCGCATCGTGGCGACGGTGGTGGGCTTCGCGGGCGTGCTGATCATGCTGCGGCCCACGCCGGCCGGGCTGCAGCCGGCCGCGCTGGTGGCGCTCTTCGGCGCCTTCTGTGCCGCCATGGTGAGCGTGCTGCTGCGGCACCTGGTGCAGAGCGCGCGGCCGGTGGTGGTGCTCGCCTGGCTCGGTCTCGTGGGCACGCTCCTCACCGCCCCGGCGGCGGCGCTGGTCTGGCGCACGCCCGACCTCCGCGAGCTCGGGCTCGTGGTGCTCATGGGCGGCTTCGGCACCCTGGTCCAGATCGGCCTCATGCGCGCCTACCGCCTGGCCGAGGCCGGCGCCCTCGCCCCGCTCGACTACCTGCGGCTTCCCGTCGCGGCGCTGGTGGGCTTCGTCCTCTTCGGCGAACTCCCGGACCCGTGGGCGGTGGCCGGTGCGGCCCTGGTGGTGGCCTCCACCCTCGTGCTCGCGGCCCGCGAACGCGTCGGTTGAGCCGGTAGGCCGTCGCGCTGCGGCATCTCGCCCGGCTGCGCCCGCGCGGCGGCGACGCCACAAGATGCACCGGTCGCGCCCCTTGCGGGGAGTCGGGGATGCATCACGAAGCCCTCTACGTGCTGGTGGGGAGCCTCGTCACCATCGCGGTCCTCGCGGCGCTGGCGAGCCTGCTGGCGAGCTGAGGCGCCGCGACGGTCCGTCCGGAACGGAGAGGGCCGGGCATCCGCCCGGCCCTCGCGATTCGTCCCCGGCCCGAGGACTCACTTCTTCGTCTGCTGATACTCGGCGTACTCGATGTACTTGCCATCGTGCCAGATGTAGACGGTGTAGTTGCTGCCGATCACGTCGCCCTTCTCGTCGAAGCGGATCTTGCCGATGACGGTGTCGAACTCATCCTTGCGGAGGACGTCGACGAGGGCGTCGAGCTCGGTGCTGCCGGCCTTCTCGGCGGCCTGGTCGAACACCTGGATGGCCGCATAGGTGTAGAGCGTGTAGCCCTCGGGGTCGTAGTTCATCTCCTTCAGGAACCGCTCCACCACCTCCCTGGCCGCCGGGTTCTTGCGCGGATCGGGGCTGAAGGTCATGATCGTGCCCTCGCCCGCCGGACCGGTGATCTGCCAGTACTCGTCCGTGACCAGCGCGTCACCCGACATCATGATCGCCTGCAGGCCCTGCTCGCGCGCCTGGCGGACGATGAGACCGGCCTCGGTGTGGTAGCCGCCATAGTAGATCAGGTCGACGTTGAGGTCCTTGAGCTTGGTGATCAGCGCGGTGAAGTCCTTCTCGCCCGCAGTGACCGCCTCGTAGAGGACCTCCTGCACGCCGCGCTCGTTGAGCCGCTTCTTGAACTCGTCGGCCAGACCCTTGCCGTAGGCCGTCTTGTCGTGCACGACCGCGATGCGCTCGGCGACCTTGTTGTCGATCACGAAGTCGGCCGCCACCCGGCCCTGCTGGTCGTCACGGCCGCACACGCGGAAGACGTTCGCGAGCCCGCGCTCGGTAAGCAGCGGGTTGGTGGAGGCCGGCGAGATCTGGAGCACGCCTTCCTCGGCGTAGACCTCGGAAGCCGGGATGGACGAGCCGGAGCAGAAGTGGCCGGCCACGAACACCACGCCCTTGTTGACGAGCTGGTTGGCCACCGCCACCGCCTGCTTCGGGTCGCAGGCGTCGTCGCCGACCTCGAGCGACAGCGGCTGGCCGAGCGTGCCGCCGGCGGCGTTGATGTCCTTGACCGCCAGCTCGGCGCCGGCCCTCATCTGCTCGCCGAACTTGGCGTACTGGCCGGTCATCGGGCCGACGGTGGCGATGGGGATCTCGGCGACGGCCGATCCCGCGCCGAGCACGGCCACGGCCGCACCCGCCAACCATACGGACAGACGGCGCATCGTTCCTCTCTCCCTGACTGGGTGTCCGAAGGAGCGGGCTCCTCCGCCCGCCGCCGGATGGTGATACGCTCCCGCGCGGGAAGTTCAAGCGCGGGACCTTCGCGACGTCTTCAAATCCGACCGCACCGGCGCTACAGGGCGCGCGCACGCGGGAGGCTCGGCATGCGCGACTTCCACCTGCCGGGACGTTCCACCGTCTACGCCACGGGCGGCATGGCCGCCACCTCGCATCCGCTCTCCACCCTCGCCGCGCTGGACGTCCTGCGCCGGGGCGGCAACGCGGTGGACGCGGCCATCGCCGCCTGCGCCGTCCAGTGCGTGGTGGAGCCCCAGTCCACCGGCATCGGCGGTGACTGCTTCGCCCTCTACGCCCCGCCCGGCGGTGGCGTGATCGGCATCAACGGCTCGGGCTGGGCGCCGGCCGCCGTCACCGTCGAGCGGCTGAGGGCGGCGGGGCTGCGCGACGCGATCCCCGCCACCTCGCCCCACGCGGTGACCGTTCCGGGAGCGGTGGCCGCCTGGGAGGCGCTGCAGAAGGCGTACGGACGGCTCGATCTCGGCGCCGTGCTGGAGCCGGCCATCCGCTACGCGCGCGACGGCTTTCCGGTGCTGCCGCGGGTCGGGTCCGACTGGGAGCGCGCCCAGGACCGGCTGCGGGCGAGCGAGGCGGCGCGCGCCTTCTACCTGCCGGGCGACCGGCCGCCGGCGGTCGGCGACGTGATCCGCCTGCCGCGCCTCGCCCACACCCTCGAAGCGATCGCGAAGGGCGGGGCGGAGGCCTTCTACCGCGGCGAGCCGGCAGCGGCGATGGTGGAGACGCTGTGCGGCTTCGGCGGGCTGCACAGGGAGGAGGACTTCGCCGAGTACGCGCCCGAGTGGGTCCAGCCGATCCACACGACTTACCGCGGCGTGCGGGTGTTCGAGTGCCCGCCCAACGGGCAGGGCTTCGTGGCGCTGCTCATGCTGAACATCCTCGAAGGCTTCGACCTCGCCGCACTCGATCCCCACGGCGCCGACCGCTTCCACCTCGAGGCCGAGGCCACGAAGCTCGCCTTCCGCGACCGCGACGCGCTGCTGGCCGATCCGCGCCACGCACCGGTGCCGGTGGAGGAACTGCTCTCCAAGGGTTACGCGGCGAAACTGCGCGCGCTGATCGACCGCGAGCGGGCGCTCCGCGACCTGCCGCCGCCTCTCCTGCGCGGTGTGGGCAACACCGTCTACGTGAGCGTGGTGGACCGCGACCTCGGGGCCTGCTCCTTCATCAACTCGCTCTACGACAGCTTCGGCTCGGGCCTCGCCTGCCCGAAGACGGGGGTGCTGTTCCACTGCCGCGGCCGCGCCTTCCGGCTCGACTCCGCCCATCCCAACGCCATCGGCCCGCGCCGGCGGCCGATGCACACCATCATCCCCGGCCTCGCCTTCCGGGACGGCGAGCTGTGGGCCTGCTTCGGGGTGATGGGTGCCGACTACCAGCCGGTCGGCCACGTCCACCTGCTCACCAATCTCGTCGACTTCGGCATGGATCCGCAGGAGGCGCTCGATTCGCCGCGGGTGATGGCCTGGCCGAAGGAGCTGCTGGTGGAACGCGGCGTCACGCCGCCGGTGCGCGCGGAGCTGGCGCGCCGCGGCCACGAGGTGGTGGAGACGGAGGTGCCCCACGGCGGCGGCCAGTGCATCCTGATCGACCGCCGCCGCGGCGTGCTGGTGGGCGGCTCGGATCCGCGCAAGGACGGCGTGGCGCTGGGGCTCTGAGGCGGCGGCCGGAGAGCCTCAGTCGCGGAAGGCGCGATCCAGGTTCTTCGCCCGATCCAGACCGCGGATCGCCCCGGCGCCGTCGAGCTCCTTCAGCACCGCACTCGCCAGATCGGCCTCGCCGAGATCGAGGCCGGCCACGCGCGCGCCGGTGAAGTCGGCCCCGCCGAGCAGCGCCTTGGCGAAGACGGCATCGCGCAGGTCCGCCCCGCGGAACTTCGCGAACTCGCAGTCGGCGAGGGTGAAGTCGGCACCGCGCAGATCCGCGCCGTCCAGCACCGCCGAGCGCAGCACCGCGCGGATCAGCCCCATGCTCTGGTTGGTGAGATCCGCTCCGGCCCGCACGCCGCCCAGCGCCGCAGCGCGGAAGCTCGCGCGCGAGAAGTCGCCGACGAGCCGCGCTCCCGAGAGATCCGCCCCCTCGAAGCGGGCCTCGCGGAACTGCCCCTGGAACAGGTCGGCGTCGCGCAGCGAGGCCTTGGAGAAGTCGGCACCGATGGCCCAGACCAGCGCGAGGTTGGCCCGGTCCAGCCGACAGCCGGAGAGGTTCGCGCGGTTGAGGCGCGCCCAGCGCAGGTCCGCTCCCGTGAGATCGAGTCCCGAGAGGTCGAGGCCGTTGAGGCTGCGGTCGTGCAGATCCACCGGACCGCCCGCGGCGATCATCGCCTCCACCTCGGCCCGCGTCAGTTCGGCCTCGCGCATGCGCGGCGCGTCCAGGTCCACTCCGCGCATCATCATGTCCACCTGCGCCCGGCCGCGTCCGGGCAGGGCGGCGAGCGCGAGCGTCGCGAGCAGCAGGCGCCGCCGGTCGGTCCGCGTCATCCCGTTCCCTCCCCGTTCCCGTCGGGCTCGAAGGGCCGCACCCGCACGAGCGGTCGGTCCGCCTCGTGCCAGCCGTCCACGCCGTCGGGGTACCAGTAGACCCGGGTGTAGCCGAGCTCGTCGCGGGCGCGCTTGGCCGCGTTCCACGACAACCAGCAGTCGCGCGAGCAGAAGAACACCAGCGGCCGGTCCCTGCGGCCGCCGGTGAGGACTGCGAGGCTGTCGCGGAAGTACGCCAGCAGATCGTCCGGCGGGGTGCCGACGCCGACATTGGGCAGCCACACCGCACCGGGCAGGCTCTCGCGCTCGGGTGGGATCCACAGCCCGTCCCGCCCCTCGGGCGGCCGCCGCGCGCCGGCGTGGACGTCCACCAGCACCGGCCGCTCGCGTCCGATCAGCTCCAGGAGCGCCTCCGTGTCGAGGACGGTGGCGCCGGCCAGGGTGGCCGGCACCGGAGCGTGATAGTCCGCAGTGCGGTAACCCTCGGGCTCGGGCACGGCGGAGCGCTGCTGCGGCCTGCGGCCCTTCTCGCCCTTCTCCCCCGCGAGCCAGGGCGGCGGGTCGAGCAGCCGGCCGTCGGGGCGCACCAGCGGCACGCCGTACTCGCGCAGGATCGCCTCGATCTCTTCACCCTTCTCCCGGATCAGCCGGTTGAGGGTGTCGAGCCACTCCTTCTCGCCGTAGCGCACACCCATGGAGATGCGGAAGACCATGGGCAGGTTGCGCCGCCGGTCGCCCTCGAGCGGCACCCATTCGAGCGGCACCTCCGCCCGCGCCGCCCAGTAGGCCGCGATCGGGCCCCACACCAGCGCCATGTCCAGCCGCCCCGCCGCCACGTCGAACACGGCCTCGCGGGCCGGATGGGTCACCCGCGTGTCCACCTGCAGCTCGTAGCTGCGCACGTTGTCGATCAGTCCCCTCCAGGCGAGCAGCATGGCGGGCGGCGTGTTGGCCACGACGCCGATGCGGGCGATGCGGGCGAGGGGTGAGTCGAGCGAGTCGAACCTGCCACGGTCGGCCGCGCGGTAGACCAGCACGTAGGTGGATGCGTAGTAGCTGCGGGTGTTGGCCACCAGCTCGTGGCCGGCGGTGATGCCCATCACCACGTCGCAGCGGTGCGCCCGCAGGGTGTTGCGGATGAAGCCGATGGTCTGCGGGTGCCAGTCGTAGTGCAGCGGCAGGCCGAGCTCGCGTGCGAAGAGTTCGGCGATGCGGTTCTCGAAGCCTTCGCCGGCACGGTCGGAGAAGGGCAGGTTGTCGGGATCGGCGCACACGCGGAAGGCGGTACGCGTGCGCAGCTCGCCCAGGCTGCGCTCCTGGGCGGCGGCACCCCACCCCAGCAGGACGAGGGTGCCGGCGACCAGCCCGAGGACGAGACCGCGCACGCGCCTCATGGCCGTGCCTCCCTCAGGACTCGCAGCCGCGCTGGAGCGGCCCGGGCTTCAGCTCGCCGTCGGACACCGCCTTGAGGTAGGCGTAGATGTCCTCGCGGTAGAGCACGACGTCGGTGACGTGGCCGAAGGAGGGCATGACCTTCTCCTGCCCGGCGACGAGATTCTTCCGGCCGTTCACGACCACGTCCTCGAACTGCTCGCGCGAAAGGCGCCTCAGCGAGTCCACGAGGGAGGGAGCGAAGGAGCTGCCCAGTCCCGCCTCGCCGTGGCAGCGGTGGCAGAAGTTGCCGTAGCGGCGGGCACCGTTGTAGAGCTTCCTCGAGACGACGTTGTCGCCGCAGATCTCGCCGATGTAGGGACGCTCGTAGAGTTCGTCCTCGCTCGGCGTCTCCTGCGCCTGCTGGGCCGCGGCCTGCAGGCCGATGGTCGCACCGCAGAGGATCGCCGCCGCCGTCGCGACGGCCCGGAGCCTTCGCGCCATTTCCGTTCTCTCCCTGATCCGTCTCGGGTGCGCCCGCCCATAGCAGGACGGTGCGCGGCTGTCAGCCCGTGGCGCCTCCGGCGACAACGGGTCGCAGCCGGCTCTCGCGCTCGCTGCCGCAGGAGAACGGCCCCGTGCGCACGAAGCCCGGATGCTGCCGCTCCCAGCGGGCGATGGCGGCCTGGCCCTGCACCATGCAGGAGAGGAGCCCGCCTTCCCAGGGAATGTGGACCCGCCGGCACTGCTGCGGCCCGTCGGCGGTGGCCAGGCAGGCGACGAAGGTGAGCACCAGCCACACGGCCCGGATCCTCCATCGGTTGCGGCTTGAAAAATGTCGCACACCGGGGCATGGGTCCAGCGGAAGAGAACGACGGGCCGGGGTCGCGCGCAAGCCTTCCGTCGCATTCCCTCGTGACCGGCGCGTGCACCGTCCGGGCCCGCACGTCGTCCGGGCGCAGCCTCCTCCCCCGGTGCCCGGCAGGGGCCTCCGCCGCGTGCGGGGGCCCCTTCTGCCTTCAGGAAGGCTCGCCGGCAGGCCCGTGGCGGCGCACCCGTCGCAGGGCTTCGAGCGCGTCTTCGAGGATCACCGCCGCGGCCAGATGGTCGAGCGGTGCCCGCCGCGGACGGCGCAGGCGCCCTTCGCGGATGGCCTCCTCGACGGCGAAGGTGGAGAGGCGCTCGTCCTGCAGCAGCACCGGCAGGCGCAGCCGCGCGGCGATGCGCTCCGCGAGCTCCCGCGCCGCCTCGGCCGCAGGCCCGCGCCGGCCGTCCATGCTCACCGGATGCCCCACCACCACCCCCACCGCCCCGCGCTCGCGGGCGAGCGCGGCGAGCCGCTCCAGCAGCCGGTCGGGATCGCGCACCGTCACGGTCTCGAGGGGTGTGGCGAGGGTGCGGGTGGGATCGCTCGCCGCCACGCCCACCCGCCGCCCGCCCGGATCCACCGCGAGCAGCGCGCCGCGCTCGGGCAGCCGTGCCGCGAAGGCGGCGGCGTCCGCGAGGACCGGCGCGGTGTCGTCTTCCCCGGCGTTCACGACGGCGGCGCACCCTCCAGCAGCATGTAGGTGCTGACCGCGTGCGCCACCGGCCGGGCGGCATCGCCGGCGTGGAGGTCCACCTCGGCGTAGGCCAGCGTGCGGCCGGCACGCAGGATGCGTGCATCCGCCACCAGCACCGGG
>BEIP01000008.1 GCA_002898955.1 bacterium HR39
CCCTCCTGGCGGGCTCCCTGCCCGTGGTGGTCCACAATTGCGGGGAAATCCCGCTCACCGTGGGCGAGCCCTGCGACCTGGGCGCCCTGAACCTCGCCGCCTACGTGAAGGACGGGGAGTTCCAGATGGAGGAGTTCCGCCAGGACGTCCGCACCGCCGTCCGCTTCCTGGACAACGTCCTGGACGTGAACCAGTTCGCCCTCCCCGACAACGAAATGGCGGCGAAGAAGCTCCGCCGCCTGGGCCTCGGGGTCATGGGCCTCGCCGACATGCTCATCAAGATGGGCCTCCCCTACGACTCCGAGGAGGCCCGGGAGAAGGTCTACGAGATCGTCTCCGCCATGCGGGAGGAGGCCATCCGGGCCTCCGAGGCCCTGGCCGAGGAGAGGGGCGTCTTCCCCCTCTACGAGGAGCACCGGGACTACTTCCAGAGCCTGGGGATTCGCCCTCGCAGGAACGTGGCCCTCCTCACCGTAGCCCCCACGGGGACCACCAGCATGCTCGTGGGGGTCTCCTCGGGAATCGAGCCCGTCTTCAGCCCCTTCGTCTGGCGCAGGATCGGCGGGGAGTACAAGCCCCTCCTCCACCCCCTCTTCGTGGAGCTCATGGAGGCCTACCCGCCCGCGCCCGGTTTCGCGAAGGAGGGGAAGTGGGACTGGGAGAAGATCGTGGAGGAGATCCAGAAGGACGGCCACGGCTCCGTGCAGGGGCTTCCCTTCGTCCCCGAGGCCATCCGCAAGGTCTTCCTGTGCGCCCACGACATCCACCCCTTAGACCACGTGCGCATGCAGGGGGCGGTGCAGCGGGCCTTTGACGCGGAAGGGTTCGCGGGCAACTCCATCTCAAAGACCGCGAACCTCCCCAACGAGGCCACGGTGGAGGACGTGGAAGCCACCTACCTGGAGGCCTACCGCACGGGGTGCAAGGGGATCACCGTCTACCGGGACGGCTCCAAGGAGTTCCAGGTGCTCACGGTGAAGAAGGAGGAAAAGAAGGAAGAGAAGACCGAGGAGAAGGAGGCGGCACCCCCGCCCGCGCGGGCGAAGGAGCCGGAGACCAGGGGAAACGGCCCCCTCTACGGGCGCCCGGGCCGCCTCCTGGGCTTCACGGACATGGTGAAGCTCATGACCCCCGAGGGACAGAAGGAGAGCTTCCTGGTGACGGTGAACGTCCTGGAGGGGAGGCCCATAGAGGTCATCCTCACCACGGGCAAGGCCGGGAACGAGGCCAACGCAGACGCCGAGGCCCTGGGCCGGGTGGTGTCCATCGCCCTGCAGTACGGGGTGCCCCCCGAGGCCCTGGTCCGCACCCTCCGGGGCATCAACGGGGGCCTCTACGGCACCTACCAGGGGAGGCTCGTGGCCAGCAAGGCGGACCTCATCGCCGTGGCCCTGGAAACCGTTCCGGAGGCCCTCAAGGGGAGCCTGGGGGTGGAGGAAGCGGACTTGCCCGTCCTCTCCGGCGGGGGGCTCGCTCTTCCGGGGGCGGAGAAGTGCCCCACTTGCGGGGAGAAGGCCCTGGCGCGGGAGGAAGGGTGCTGGAAGTGCCAGGCCTGCGGCTACTCCAAGTGCGGGTGAGCCCGCCCCCTTAAGCCCTCGAGGAGGGGATGGTGACCATCCGGGTCCTCGAAGTAGAAAAAGGTAGAAAGGGCTTCGTAGCCCTGGCCCGCATACTGCAAGAGGACAAAGCAAGAGTCCAGGGCGACCAACTAGCCGCCCTCCTGGCCTGGTGGGGACAGGAAATCGCCCCCATCCCCCTGGTGGAAGGCGCCCCCTACTTGCCCGGGCCCACCAAGGCCCTGTTCGAGGAGCTCCTGAAGGCCACCGAGCAGCACGGAGCCAACCCCAAGGCATGGGCCCGGGCGGTAAACGCCTTCAAGGAAAAGGGGGAGGAAAGTTGGACAGAAACCAAGAAAGCCGTGCACGCCCTGCGGGAGGAGGCTGCACGGAAGAAGACGCGACAGATAGCCTGGAGCGCCCTAGCCCCCGTCCTGACCGAGGAAGGCCCCACCCGCCAAGGGACGGAGGAAAGCCCTCCCCCACCCTCCCCGAAAGACCAGCCGCCCGCCCAAACCGGAGCGCCGGGACCAGACTCCCCTCTCCTTCGGGAGCTCCAGGAGTGGAGAGAGTGGAAGGACGCCCTGACAAGAGAGGTGGCGGAGCTAGCCGAAGCCGTGCACTCCCTCCAGGCACGGACCGCGGAACTAGAGGCAAGACTGGAGGGAGCCCTCAGGGCCAGCGCCCCTGAACCTGCCCCCAACTCCCTGGAAGACCCCGGCCTGGAAGAAGAGGTCCTGGAGCTGAAGGAAACCGTGGCTAAACTCACCCACGCCTTCAACGAAGTGGTGGTTGGAAAGCTCCTCCGGGCCTACGTGGCCGGGTCCCTGCTCATGGTCAAGGTAGAAAAGGTCCCCCCCCTGCCCGAGGAAATCCTCAAGGTGCTGGAAGACATCCACGCCAAGGCCGCGGGCGAGGAGGGAGAAACTCCCCCTAAAAACCCCTTCCTCTCCTGGCTTCGCCGTCCCTAACTCTTCCCGACTGCCCCACCTTTCGCCCCGCTTTTCTCATGCAAGGGCCCGCTCTCAAGGCGGGCCCCACCTTCTACCTAGCTTGGTGCCTCGAGGCCATCCCCTCCCCAGCTCCCCCCGCCTCTCCGTCCGCCGCCCGGGGCGCCTCGAGGCCCCGGGATCCCGGACGGTCCGCGCCCGGGCGCGGGGACGCAGCCCAGCTTTTGGCTCTAAGGGTAGAGTTTTTTAAAAGGAGCAGGGCGGAGAAGGAGGGAGGGGCAATGGTGGTCAGGATAACGAACAGAAGGAACGGGGGGCGGGGGTACTACGTGGGCCGCCCCAGCCCCCTCGGCAACCCGTACCGGATGACCAGCGAGGCTGACCGGGAGCGGGTGATCAGGATGTACGCGGAGTGGCTCAGGGCGCACATGCACTCTGAGCCGGTCCGGTCCGAGCTCAACCGGCTCTACAAGGAGCTGGTGCGGACCGGGGACTGGAGGGACTGAATGCGGGTGCTCAGAGGGAACTTCCTGGGGGGCCTGAAGGCCCCCCAAGCCCTGGTGGCCGCCCCCACGAACGGGGTCCTCACCCCCTGGGGCCTCGTCATGGGCGCGGGGGCGGCCAAGGCCCTGGCGGAAGTTGAGCCCCGTCTCCCCCGCCTCTTCGCCGAGGCCATCCGGCGGGAGGGGACCTACCAGAACGGGGTCTACCTCTACGGCCTTGTGGTCGTGGAGGTAGGGGGAAGGCTCTACGGGGCCTTCCAGACCAAAGGCCACTTCCGGGACCGGGCGGACCTCGGCCTCGTCCGCCTGGGGACCTCGAGGCTCCGGCGGTTCCTGGAGGCCCACCCCGGGGTGGAGGCCCACCTCGCTTTCCCGGGCATCGGCCTGGGGGGGCTAGAGCCCGGGAGGGTCCTCGAGGTCATGGAGAAGGCCCTGGGCCAGGTGGGGGACCGGGTGATCCTCTACCGCCTGTAGCCTGGCCGGGGGCGTTCGGGACGAGGAAGGGAGGATCGTCGGGGTGCGGCGGCTCCTCGCCCACCCCGACCTCAGACCTTAGGGTTCTCCTCGAGCAGGGAGTCGAGCCGCTCCAGGGCCCACCGGAGCTCGTGGAGGGCGTTGACGTAGCGGGGGCGCAGGGAGGGGTCCTTGGCGAGGCGGGGTTCCAGGCGCAGGGCCTCGGCGATGGCCCGCACCCCCACCCCGACGAGATGCCTCGCCCTGGCCACGCGGGGCGCCAGGGCGAGCGCCCGGTCCCTGAGATCCGGGGCCACCTCTCTCTCCCCGTCCCCGTAGGGCAGGGAGGCCCCCTCCAGAAGCTTCTCCAGCCCGGCGGCCTCGCGCCTCAACTCACGGAGCTCCCTCTTCAAGGCCGCCACGGGCTCGGGAGGGTTGCCCCTGGCCCGGGCCCGGACCTCCCGCCTGAGGCGGGTCAGGGGGTCTAGGGAGTCCAGGTCGGCCCCGGGCACCTCCTCCACCTCGGCGCGGAGGTCGGTGGGGAGCCGCTTCCCCAGGAGGCGGTAAAGGCGGGGGAGGAGGTCGCGGGGAGGGTTGGAGAGGAGCTCCTCGAGGCGGGAGACCACCTCCTCCCGCCGCTCCGGCGGGAGGGCCAGGACCCCCTCCACCAGGTCCTGGGTGACCCGGTAGGAGAGGGGAGCCCGGACCAGGAGGAAGGCCAGGGCGGGGACCTCCCGGTGGAGGGTCCTCAGGGGGATCAGGTAGTGGAAGAGGGAGGCCGGGCTGAGCCCAAGGGAAGCGGCGGCCTCCCGGAGGGCCCCGGCGATGTCCTCGGGAGGGCGCTGCCCCTTGCGCAGGAGGAAGAGGACCTCCGCTACCTCCTCCAGGGAGCGCCCCGTGCGCAGGGCCGCCCAGCGGAGGGCCGCCGCGAGGCGTCCCATGTAGCTCACCCCCTCCCGGTTCTGGTTCTCTTCCACGGTGAGCCGGAGGAGGAGCTCGGGATCCGGCTCGGCCTCCAGGACCCGGGCGGGGATCCGCTCCCAGCCGAGGACGTCCCGCGCCGCTCGGAGGCGGCGCTCCCCGGCCACCAGGCCGAAGCGCCCGTCCCCCTTGCGGTAGACCACGATGGGCGCGAGGAGGCCGTACCGGCGGATGGACTCCGCGAGACGCGCCACGCCGTCCCGGAGGTCCAGGGTGCGGTTCTGGTATGCGTTGAGGTCCACGAGATGGACGGGGACTTCCTCCTCACGAAGCGTGAGCGGTTTGCGTTCGCTCATGCTTCAAGTATAGTGAACGCCGCGCGAGCACGGGAAGTGGGGAGGACCTCTGAGCACCGTTACGAGGTGGGGGGGGAACCTCTGAGCACCGTTACGAGGTGGGGGGGGAACCTCTGAACGGTGTTACGAGGTGGGGGGGACTTTTTTTTCTAAGTTATGAAGTTTTTTAAAAAACATCAAGCCAAGGGAGGCGCGATGCACAGGGTGTTCGTGACGCGTAAGAGGGACGGCGAGGGGTACAGCGGCGTGGTGGCGGTGGTCGAGGACCGGGGCGGGGCTGAGGTCTACCGCTTCCAGGGCCTCTCCTACGGGGAGGTGGTGGAGCTCGTGGCCCGGGTGGCCCCGGAGGGGGCGGCCACCACGGACCGGGTCCTGGTCCAGGCCGCGGCCAAGCTGGGGAAGCGGCTCACCTACCTGGACCGGGACACCCCCTACCGGGGGGTCTTCCGCAACGGCAACCCCCACCCGGTGCGGTTCCGGGGGGAGGTGGTGCCCCCGGGCGGGGAGGTGGCCTACGAGGCCCTGGTCCACGACTCCGAGACCCAGCGGGGGAAGGCCCTCGCCACCCGGGCCTTCCGCGCCCTGGAGGGGAGGGCGGGCTGAGGTGGGCGGGAGCAGGTTCTTCGCCGCGGGTCTGGCCCTCTTGGCGGGCCTGGTCCTGGCCCTGGGCCACCCGCTCTCCTACCTGGTGGGGGCGGCGGTGGCCTTCGGGCTCATGCGGGTCCTGGGAGACAAGGAGGTGAGGCACGTGGGGGTGAGGCTGTACCTCAAGAACGGGGTGGCCCTGGTGGCGGACGCGGACCGCGCGGGCCCGGTGTACCTGCGCCTCGAGGGGGCCCCCCTGGAGGTCTACGGAGACGTCTGGGAGGCCCCGGAGGAGGTCCAGGAGGCCTGGGAGCGCTACCTCCAGCTCCGGGCCCTGGAGGAGGAGGCGGCGAGGTGAAGGGAGACCTCCTGAAAAAGGCCCTGGCCCTCCTGGAGGAGGGCCGGGTCCTTCCCCTGGGGGAGGCGGTCCTGGTGGCCTCCTCCACCCCGGGGAAGTGGTACGCGGTGCGGCGGGGGTGGTGCGCCTGCCCGGGCTTTAAGAACCACGGCAGGTGCAAGCACGCCCTCGCCGCCGAGCTCGCGGCGAGAAAGGTAGAAAAGGTAGGATAGGGACATGGAGAAGCAAGAAAGGCGGTACGGGAACCAGGTGGTCCTCCTCGAGGGGGCGGCCCTGGGAGCGGACCTCAGGTACACCCCGGGGGGGCTCGCCGTCCTCACCTTCACCGTGGGGGCCCAGACCCGGGGGGAGGAGGGCCCGGTCTACATCCCCGTGCGGGTCCTCGGGAAGCGGGCCGAGGCCCTGGCCGAGGCCCTGGAGGCCCCGGTGGGGGTCTTCGTGGTGGGAACGGTGGAGACCTACCGCCCCGAGGGCGGCGGGGAGCGGCACAGCGTCCTGGCCGAGCGGGTGCGGGTCTTCGCCCTCGCCGAGGAGGACCTCACTCCCCCGGACGGCAAGGGACAGCGGCGGATGAAGGGGGGCCTCTCCCTCTTCGCCGGGGTGGGCAACCTGGCCCGCCCCGTGGAGGTGAGCCGGGGCGGGAGCACCCCCTTCGCCCGGTCCGTCCTGGCCGTCTCCCGGACGGAGGACCAGGCGGACTTCGTGCCCTTCGTGGCCTTCGGCGCCCTGGCCGAGGCCCTGGAGGGCCTGGACAAGGGGACCCCCCTCTACCTCCGGGGAAGGCTGGTCCACGACTCCTGGACCACCCAGAGCGGGGAGAGGCGCTTCGGCCTCCGGGTGGAGGCGGAAGCCGTGCGGAGGAGGCGAAAGGAAGGGAGAGAGAAGCCGCTCCCGAAGCTCGCGGAGGAGGCGGACTTCCCCGACTTTCCCGAGGACCTCCCCTTCTAGGGGGGGAGGAGGCGGGGCGGGAGGGCGCGGCCCCTCCCGCCCCTCTTAGACCCCCGGGGACAGGGGTCCTGGAGGTGAGAATGAACCGTCAACGGGTTGCCGTCCTCGTGGACGGCAACAACTTCTACCACGCCCTCATGGAGCGGGTAGGGCGGAAGGTGGACATGCGCCGCTTCGTGGAGCGCCTCACCGGGCTCCCCCCGGAGGAGGTGGAGATGCGCTACTACTCGGCCCTGCCCTCGCGCCGCTCCCGGGGGGCGGAGCTCCACCGGGGGTTTCTGAAGGCCCTCGCCGCCCAGGGGTGGCGGATCTTCCTGGGAGAGGTGGTGGGGAACCGGGAGAAGATGACCGACGTGGCCCTGGGGGTGGACCTCGCCCTCCTGGCCGCCCTGGACCGCTACGACGAGGCCCACCTGGTCTCGGGGGACATGGACCTGGTTCCCGCGGTGCGGGCGGCGCGGGGCTTCGGCAAGCGGGTGGTGGCCTGGGCCTTCCAAGGGACCCTCTCCACCGCCCTGGCGAGGGCGGTGGACGAGGTGCGCCTCCTGGAGGGCCTGGACTGGGACGAGGTGGCCGTGGCGGCCTAGAAGGGAGGAGACATGTTCCAAGTAGAGCCCGAGATCGTCAGGATGGAGAGGAAGGACCCCCTGGAGGGGGCGAAGGCGGCCCTGAGGGCGGCTGTCCTCCGGGCCACGGAGGGGGACGGGGAGGCCCTCCGCCCCCTGGCCCGGGCCCTGGGGGCCCACTACCACCTCTCGCCCGGGAACCGCCTCCTGGTGGCGGCCCAGGCGGGAAGGGCCAGGAGGGCCTGGAACTCTACCCGGTGGGCGGAGATGGGCCACGTGGTCCACCCCGAGGCCGAGGGCGTCCTAGTGAACGCCCCGAGGGGGGACGGGGGCTTCACCGTGAAGGCCCTCTACACCGAGGCCGAGGTGGAGCCCAGGCCCAGGGAGGAGGACCTCAAGCTGGACACGGCCCTCCTCCTCCCCGCCCTGAAGGGCTTCCTCAAGGAGGGAGACCCCGAGGACCCCGAGGAGGCCTTCCTCCGGGCGGGGACGCGGTACCTGGTGCGGGGCCTGGGCCACGGGAGCCCCAAGCTCTGGGAAGAGCTCCGCGTCGCCGAGGCCTGGATGGCGGCCACCGCCCTCCAGGGCCTCCTCGGGCGGGAGGCGGACCTCCCCCTGGAGGAGCGGGTGCTCCTGGGGGCCTACGGCAAGCGGCCCGCCCTCCTCGGGGAGAGCCTGAAGCGGGTGGGCGGGGCCGTGAGCGTCCTGGCCCAGGCCCTGGGCCTGGTGCCCAAGAGGAGGGGATGAGGGACCTGGCGGAGCTCCTCGCCGCCCTGGACGAGTCCCAGCTCGAGGCCGCCCTCCACGGCGAGGGGCCCGCCCTGGTCCTGGCGGGGCCCGGCTCGGGCAAGACCCGCGTGGTGGTGGCCCGGGCGGCGCGGCTCCTTCTGGAGGAGGGCGTGCCCCCAGGGAGGCTCGCCCTCCTCACCTTCTCCACCAAGGCCGCCCGGGAGATGCGGGAGAGGCTCGCCCCCCTGGTGCCCGAGCTCCCCTTCGTGGGGACCCTGCACGCCCTGGCCCTGAAGGCCCTGGTGGAGACGGGGCGGAGGGTGGTTCCCCTGGACGAGGAGGCGGAGGAGCCCCTCCTCCAGGAGCGGGGCCTGGACCCCAAGACGGTGGAGCGCCTGAGGCGGGGCAAGGAGGTCCCGGAGGAGGTGGAAAGGGCCCACGCCGCCTACCTGGCGGAGCTCTACCGGGAGGGGCAGGTGCCCGTGGGCCTGCTGGTGGAGCGGGCCCTGGAGGAGGCGAGGGAGGACCCCGCCCTGGTGGAGTGGCTCCGGGAGCGGCTCCTCTGGACCATGGTGGACGAGTTCCAGGACACCGACCCGGCGCAGATGAGCCTTCTGGAGCTGGCCTGCCCCCCGCCCGGGGCCAACCTCGTGGCGGTGGGGGACGAGGCCCAGGCCATCTACCGCTTCCGGGGGGCCACCCCGGAGGTGGTGGGGCGCTTCCGGGAGCGGTACCGCCCGAAGGAGTACCGCCTCCTCCGCAACTACCGGAGCGGGGAGGCCATCGTGCGCCTGGCGGAGCGGTTCTCCGGCAGGCCCATGGAGGGGACCGCGGGAGAGGCCAGGGTGGAGGTCCGCGCCTACCGCGACCCCATCGCCGAGGCCTACGGCGTGACCGCCTCGGTGAAGGGCCTCCTGGAGGAGGGCTTCGCCCCGGAGGAGGTGGCGGTCCTGGTGCGCTCCCGGGCCCAGCTTCCCCCCCTGGAGGAGGCCTTCCTGCGGACGGGGATCCCCCACGTCCTCCTGGGGGGGGTGGCCCTCAGGACGCGGCGGGAGGTCAAGGTCTTCCTCGCCGCCCTGCGCCTAGCCGTGGGGGGGGACTCCCTGGAGGACCTGGTGCGCCTCACCGCCCTGGTGCCCGGGGCGGGGCGGAAGACCGCGGAGGCCCTCCTCGCCGCCAGGCGGGAGGGGGAGAGCCCCGCCGCCCTCCTGGCCCGGGCGGGGGAGGTGGCCCTCCCCTCGGGCCGGACGGACCGGGAGCGGCTCCGGGAGCTCGGGGAGGCCCTGGAGATCACGGGGGCGGTGCTCTCGGAGGTCCTCCCCCAGGACCTCCCCGGGGCCCTGGGGGAGCTCCTGGAGGAGGTCTGGCTACCCCTCATGGGGCCCTGGCTCAAGGAGCTCGGGGAGCCGGAGAAGCGGGCGGGGAACCTCCGGCGGCTCCCCAGGGTGGCGGAGGGCTGGGCCGAGACCCGGCCCGGGGTGCCGGCCCGGTACTTCCCCTTCGCGGCGGCCTCCATGGAGGAGGAGGGGCGGGGGGTGCGGCTCGCCACGGTCCACGCGGCCAAGGGCCTGGAGTGGCGGGCGGTCTTCCTGCCCGGGCTGGTGGAGGGAGCCTTCCCCCTCCTCGGGGGGGAGGTGGACCTCGAGGAGGAGCGCAACCTCTTCTTCGTGGCCCTGACCCGGGCCAGGGAGAGGCTCTACCTCTCCTACCCGGAGCGGGGGATGGGAAAGGGACCCATGGTGCCGAGCCGCTTCCTGGCCCAGGCGGGGCTCAGGGCGGCCTGAGTGGGAGGCAGGGATGGAGCTGGACGGGAAGGCGCTGGAGGCGCTCTGGCAGGCGGAGGGGGCCCGGGGCTACTCCGGGCGCGGGATGTACGGGAAGGGCTGCCTGGGCGTGGTGGCGGAGGACGTGGGCGAGGCCCTCGCCCGGGCGGCGGAGGCCCTGGCGGAGGTGGCCGAGGAGGAAGGCCACGGCGTCCCCGGGTTCGCCCGGCTCCTCGCCCAGCTCATGCGGGAGGCCCGCTGGGACGGGATGGGCCTGGGGGTGGTGGTGTACTGGGAGAACCTCCCCCCTCCCCCGGAAGAGGAGGAGGGAGCGTGGGCCGGGTGAGGCGGGGCCTCCTCCTCCCCCTGGGGAGGGAGGAGGCCCGGGAGCTCCTGGGGCTCCTGGAGGCGGTGTGGCAGTTCGAGGAGGAGCTCTCCCCCGCCCTCTCCCGGGTGCGGCGCCGCCTCCTCCGCTCCCTCAGAAGAGGGAGAAGGGGTTCGCGGGCGAGGGCGGCCTGAGGGCCCCGGGGCGGGGCGGGTTGAGGAGGGGAAGGAGACGGTAGAGGAGCCCCGCGGCCTCCTTCGCGGGAAGCCGCGCCTCCAGGGCGCGGAGGAGGAGGACGAGGGCGGGAAGGAGGGGAGGCCAGAGGGCGGCCAGGCGGAGGCCCAGGGTTCCCGGGCTCCCCCGCCCCGCCAGGAGGAGGGCGGCCAGGAGGGTGGCCTCGGCCTCCACCGCCTCCCCCTTGCGCCTGAGGAGGCCGGGGTCCTCCGGGTCCACCCCGGCCTCCCGCAGCAGGCGGGCGGTGGGGGCGGGCTCGCGGAAGGCCCGGCGGAGGCGGCCCGGAGGGAGGAGCCAGGGGGCGGCCAGGAAGAGCCTGGGGTCCTCGCCGCCCTCGAGGAGGGCGAGGAGGCCCAGGCGGCGCAACCCCTCTGCGCCGAAGGGGGAGAGGCGGCTTAAGGCCTCGCGGATGAGGGGCTCGTCCACGAGGACAGTATAGGAGGTGAGCATGCTCTGGGTGACGATTACAGGCAAGGTGGTGGAGGCGAGGAAGGCCAAGGGGGTCACGGTGCGGGACCGTGAGGAGGCGGCGGCCCTCCTCCTCCTGGTGGAGAACTCCCCGGCCCACGAGGACGGGGACCTCCTCCGGGCCCGGGAGCGCCTGCGCTACCACGGGGGGTACCGGAAGGAGCGGGGGTACGCCACCCCGCCCCTGGAGGCGGCGCGGGCCCTCCTCCGGCGGGACCTCGCCCGGGCCCGGCTCGGGGCGGGGACGGGGGAGGCGGTGAGGGAAGGGGTGGGGTAGCGGACCGGGGAGGGGGTCTTCCCTCCCCCTCGAGGGCGCGCCGCCCTGGGGGGAGGGTTGACGCCCTCCCCTGTATGTTGGTATGTTGATGGATATGAGGAAGCAAGAACAAGAAGCGAGGACGCCCCTCACCGGCTACGCCCCCCTCAACGTCCTGCTCCCGGTGGAGCTGAAGGAGCGGCTGAAGCGGCGGGCGGCCCGGGAAGGCCTCCCCGCCTCCCGCCT
>BEIP01000009.1 GCA_002898955.1 bacterium HR39
GGGCGGCGTCGCCACCACCACGTGTCCCCGCTCGTCGACGACCGCGGCGCCCTCCGACCGCTGCCAGACGGCGGTGGGACGCCGCTCCCGGATTTCAACCATCAGGCGATCTGGCAGCAGACGCCGGACCTCCGCGTCATCGACCCAGGGCAGCGATTCCAGACGACGTTCGGCCTCGCCGAGATCAACCGAAAGTATATCCACCCCCTCGAGATCCGCAAGCGCCAGCCGCACCTCGCGCGGCTCCGTGCGCCGCAGGCCGCGGACCTCGATGGCGCCGACCGACAGGCCCAGGAGGCGGGCGAGCGAACTGCCCTCGTGGCGGCCGGGCACCAGCGGGTCGGCACCCGGGGCGACCGCCGCACCGCCGAGCAGGGCCGGCACCACCAGGAGCGCGAGCAGCCGCCGGCGGGCGGGACCCCGGCCGCCGGGGCGGGAGGGAGAGGCGGAGGGACGGGCGTTCGGCCTCACGGGTCGCATCGGGCCATCTCCACGAGGCGCACCACCAGATCGCGGAAGGAGATGCCGCGGAAGGCGGCCTGTTCGGGCAGCAGCGAGGTGGGGGTCATGCCGGGCTGGGTGTTCACCTCCAGCAGCACGAGGCCCTCCTCGCCGCGGCTCGGGTCCCAGCGCAGGTCCGCCCGGCTCACCCCGCGGCAGCCGAGGACGCGGTGGGCCGCGAGGGAGATCTCCAGCACGCGCTCGTAGATGCGCTTCGGCAGGGGCGCGGGCAGCAGATGCCGGGAGCCGCCGGGCTCGTACTTGGCGCGCCAGTCGTAGAGGCCGCCCGAAGCCGGCACGATCTCGGTCACCGCCAGCGGTTCGTCGCCCAGCACCGCGCAGGTGAGCTCGTGGCCCGGCACGAAGCGCTCCACCAAAAGCTCCCTGCCTTCCGGCCAGGTCTGCGGGTCGAGGGCGTCCCAGCTCTCCAGCAGGGTGACGCCGACACTCGAGCCCTCGTCCACGGGCTTCACCACGACGGGCGGCTCCAGCGGCCTCGTCCTCGTCATCTCCTCCACGGAGCACGTGCGCCCTTCCGCCACCGGCAGGCCCGCCGCCGCGAACAGCAGCCGGGCCGTGGGCTTGTGCATGGCGATCGCGGACGCCCGTACTCCCGAGTGGGTATACGGGATCCGCAGCAGATCGAGAAGCCCCTGAATGCGTCCGTCCTCGCCGAGGCGGCCGTGCAGGGCGTTGAAGGCGACGTCGGGCGCGAGCCGGCGCAGCACCACGTCCACGTCCCGGCCCACGTCCACCCGGCTCACGCGATATCCCGCCTCCTCCAGCGCGGCGGCACAGGCGCGGCCGGAGACCAGCGAGATCTCCCGCTCGGCCGACAGCCCGCCCATGAGCACCGCCACGTGCTTCACGCGACCGCCTCCCGCGCCGGCAAGCCGAGGCGCTCGATCTCCCACTCCAGCCACACGCCGCAGCGCTCGAACACCCGCCGGCGCACCTCCTCGCCCAGCTCCTCGAGCTCGGCGGCGCGCGCCCCGCCGAGGTTGATCAGGAAGTTGCAGTGCTTCTCCGAGACCATGGCGCGCCCGCGCACGAGCCCGCGGCAGCCGGCCCGGTCGACGAGTTCCCAGGCCTTCGCGCCCGGCGGGTTCTTGAAGGTGCTGCCGCCCGTCGCGACCTGCAGCGGCTGGCTGCGGGCGCGCGCTTCGCGGATCTCCTCCATGCGCGCGCGGATCCTGCGGGGATCGCCCGCTGCCAGGCGGAAGGCGGCCCGCACCACGATCCAGCCCGGCGGCAGCTCGCTGTGGCGATAGGAAAAGCCGAGCTCGTCGCGGGAGAGGCGGTGCAGCTCGCCCCGCGGGTCAAGGGCTTCGGCCCACAGCAGCCGGTCGGCCGTCTCGCCGCCGTAGCAGCCGGCGTTCATGCGCACCGCCCCGCCGATGCTGCCGGGGATGCCCACCATGAACTCGAAGCCCGAAAGGCCGGCCTCGGCCGCGGCCAGCGCCACGCGGCGATCGCTCGCTCCGCCGCCCGCCACGACCACGTCGTCTTCCACCCTCACCTCGGCGAGCGGGCCGGAAAGGCGCACCACCACGCCGTCGATGCCGCCATCGCGGACGAGAACGTTGGAGGCGAGGCCGAGCGGCAGGACGGGGAGCTCCGGGGGACGCGACCGCAGGAACTCGCGCAGGTCGTCGAGATCGGCCGGCACGAAGAGGAAGCGCGCCGGCCCGCCCACCCGCAGCCAGGTGCGGCGGGCGAGCTCCACGTCCCGTTCGATGCGCCCGCGCACGGGGGGGAGCACCTCCCTCACCGCTCCACCCCCGTCCCGCGCAGCGCCGCGAGCCGCGCCGGCAGCTCGCGCGCCCAGGCGGTGATGCTGCCGGCCCCGAGGCAGACCACCAGATCGCCGGCGCCGGCGAGGCGGTGGATCAGGGCCGGCAGCTCCTCCGGCTCCTCGATCACGTGCACCTCCCGCTGGCCGAAGGCCTCGAGGCCGCGGGCGAGCGCCCGGTGGTCGATGCCGGGGAGCGGCGCCTCGCCGGCCGGGTAGACGGGAGCCACCACCACCACGTCGGCATCGGTGCAGCAGCCGCAGAACTCCTCGAACAGCGCCGACAGGCGCGAATAGCGGTGGGGCTGGAGGACGGCGATCACCCGGCCGCGGGCGAGCTGGCGGGCGGTGGCGAGCGTCGCCCTGATCTCGGCGGGATGGTGGC
The DNA here is from genome assembly GCA_002898955.1 of bacterium HR39. GTDB lineage: Bacteria > Pseudomonadota > Alphaproteobacteria > Geminicoccales > Geminicoccaceae > HRBIN39. The sequence goes on from BEIP01000009.1 coordinate 2,679, forward strand.
CGTAGTCGTCCACCACGGTGATGCCGTCCACGCGCCCGGTGAGGGTGAAGCGCCGCTGCACCCCGCCGAGGCCGGAAAGCGCGGCGCGCACCACCGCCGGGTCGATGCCGAGCTCGCGGGCTATGGCGAAGGCCACGAGCGCATTCTGGACGTTGTGGCGGCCCGGAAGCGGCAGCACCACGTCCGGGATGTGCTCCTCGCGCCCGTCGCGATGGCGGACCACCACGTCGAAGCGCTCCTTCAGGCCCTCGAGGCGCGGGGCGAGGGCGCGCACGTCGGCCTGGGCGTTGAAGCCGTAAGTGACGACCCGCCGGTTGACCACCCTCGCGTGCAGCCGGCGCACGGTCGGGTGATCCGTGCACAGCACGGCGAAGCCGTAGAAGGGCAGGCGCTCGACGAATTCGAAGAAGGCCTCCTCGAGACGTTCGGCGCTGCCCCAGTGGTCGAGGTGCTCGGGGTCGATGTTGGTGACCACGCCGACGGTCGCGGGCAGGCGCAGGAAGGTGCCGTCGCTCTCGTCCGCCTCCACCACCATCCACTCGCCCTCGCCGAGGCGCACGTTGCTGCCCCAGGCGTTGACGATGCCGCCGTTGACCACCGTGGGATCGAGGCCGGCCTGCTCGAACAGCGCGCCGACGATGGAGGTGGTGGTGGTCTTGCCGTGGGTGCCGGCCACCGCCACCGCCCAACGGAAGCGCATGAGCTCGCCCAGCATCTCGGCGCGGCGGATCACCGGGATGCGCCGGGCGCGCGCCGCCTCCAGCTCGGGATTGTCCGGCCGCACCGCCGAGGAGTGCACGACGAGCCCGGCCTCGCCGAGGTTCTCGGCCCGGTGGCCGATGTGGACGGTGATGCCCTTCTCGCGGAGCCTGCGCACATTGGCGTTCTCGGCCACGTCCGAGCCCTGCACCCGGTGACCGAGCTGATGCAAAAGCTCGGCGATGCCGCTCATGCCGATGCCGCCGATGCCGACGAGGTGGACGGGGCCGATGTCGACGGGAATGGCGCATCTCACGGCGTGGGCTCCGTGGCTAGGGACAGCAGGAGATCGGCGATGTCGGCCGCCGCGCGCGGCCGGGCGAAGGCGCGGGCCCCTTCGCGCATCGCCTTGAGGCGCACGGGATCGCCGAGCAGGGCCGAAAGACGTCCGGCCAGCACCTCGGGGTCGAAGCGGTCCTGTTCCAGCACTTCCGCCGCCCCGGCGCGGGCGAGGCGCAGGGCGTTGGCGCGCTGGTGGGCATCCGCCGCGTAGGGATAGGGGACCAGGATCGCCGGCACGCCGGCCGCCGCGAGCTACGCGACGGTGGAGGCGCCGGCGCGGGTGAGGGCGAGATCGGCGGCGCAAAGCCGCCGGTCGAGGTCGGCGAAGAAGGGCCGCACTTCGGATTCGGCCACGAGCGGGGACACGGCCGCGCGCACCCCCTCGAGCTGCTCCTCCCGCACCTGCATCCACAGGACGATGCGCCGGCGCAGCTCTTCCGGCAGGAGCGCGAGCGCCGCCGGCACCACCTCGCCGAAGATGCGCGCGCCCTGACTGCCGCCGGTCACCAGAAGCCGCAGGCGGCCATCCGTACCGCGCTCTTCCGCCGCGGCCGCGGCGAAGCCGGGACGGACGGGATTGCCGGTCACCCGCACCCGGGCCGCGAGGCGTGGGGGGACGCGTTCGGTGTCGCAGAAGGAGAGGGCGAGGATGCGGGAAAAGCGCGCAGCCAGCCGGTTCGCGCGCCCCAGCACCGCGTTCTGTTCGTGCCGAAGCAGCGGAACGCGGCCCAGCACGCAGGCGGCCAGCGCCGGCACTGCCGCATAGCCGCCGAAGAGGCCCGCCGCGGCCGGACGGGTGCGCGCGAGCACGCCCGCAGCCTCGCCGGCGCCGGCCAGCAGGCGCACGGCGGCCCGCAGGGCGTGGAGGAGTCCGCCGGAGGGGCTCGCCGCCGCCACCTCGTGGACGGTGACGCCGGGAAGCTCGGGCGGCAGATAGCGGCGACCGCGGGCGTCGGTGAGCAGCACCACGGGGCGGCCGCGGGCGCGCAGCTCGTCGATCACGGCGAGCGCGGGGAAGACGTGTCCGCCGGTGCCGCCGGCCGCCACCAGCACGGGGCGCTCTCCGCTCATGCGCTCTCCAGCCGCGCGTCGCGCCGCAGCAGGGCCAGCAGCATGCCGGTGCCCAGCGACAGCGCGAGGAGGGACGAGCCGCCGTAGCTCACGAAGGGCAGGGTCATGCCCTTGGTGGGCAGGATGGCGAGATTGACGCCCATGTTGACGAAGGCCTGGAGGCCGAGCTGGGCGAGCAGGCCGGTGCCGGCGAGCAGCACGGTGCGGTCGTGCGCCTCCAGAAGCCGCGAGAGCGCCCGCAGCACCACGAAGGCGAAGAGCCCCAGCACCGCGAGACAGGCGAGGATGCCGAACTCCTCGGCCATGGTGGCGAAGACGAAGTCGGAGTGCGCCTCGGGCAGGTAGTACTTGACCTCGCCGGCGCCGGGGCCGCGGCCGAACAGCCCGCCGGTGGAGATGGCCCGCAGCGCCGCCTCCACCTGGAAGGGTTCGGCGGCGGGGTCGAGGAAGGCGTCGATGCGCGCGCGCACGTGGTCGAACACGGCATAGGCCCCGGCGAGTCCGGCGAGACCGCCGCCCGCCGCCAGCACGATCCACGGCCAGGGCAGGCCGGCGACGAAGAGCTGCACGCCGAAGGCGGCGAGCACGAGGGCGCTGGTGCCGAGGTCGGGCTGCAGGACGAGCAGGCCCACGAGCAGCGCCACCGGCAGCGCCGCGGCCGGCAGGCCGGCGAGGCCTTCGCGCCGCGCCAGCAAAAAGCCGCACACCACCGCGAGCGCCGGCTTGGCGAACTCGGCCGGCTGCAGGTTGAAGCCGCCGAAGACCAGCCAGCGCCGCGCGCCCTTGATCTCGGCGCCCACCAGCAGGGTGCAGGCGACGAGCAGCAGGGTCGCCACCAGCAGGGGCGCGCAGAGGAGGAGCACGCCGCGCGGGCTTGCCATGGAGGCGACGATCAAAAGAGCGAGCCCGAGCGGCACGAAGAGGAGGTGCTTCTCGACGAAGTGGAGCTCGGAGAAGCCCACGCGGCTCGCCACGGGCGGGCTCGCGGCGAAGGCCATGACCACGCCGAAGACCGCGAGGACGGCGATGCAGGCGAGCAGCGTGCGGTCCACCGTCCACCACCAGCGTCCGAGCAGGCTGGGATCACCGCGCGGAATCGCGCTCACGAGACCACCTCCGTTCCGAGAGCGGCGACGAGTGCGACGAACACGCGCCCGCGGTGGGCGTAGTCGGTGAACTGGTCGAAGGAGGCGCAGGCCGGGGCGAGCAGCACCACCGGATCGGGCACGGGATCGGCGGCGGCCGCCGCTGCCGCTTCGCGCACCGCCACATCCAGCGTGCCGCACATCCGCACCGGCACGAGGTCGCGGAAGGTTTCGGCCAGCTCGGGCGCCGCCTCGCCGATGGCGTAGAGCGTCCGGATGCGCGGGGCGAAGGCGCGCAGTGTGCCGAAGCCGCCGGGCTTGGGCCGGCCGCCGGCGATCCAGTGGACGTGCTCGAAGCAGGCGAGGCTGCGCGCGGCCGAATCGGGATTGGTGGCCTTGCTGTCGTCGACGAAGATCACGCGGCCGATGCGGGCGATCTCGCGCATGCGGTGCGGCAGGCCGGGGAAGGTGGGAAGCGCCGCCGCGAGGGTGTCGGGATCCACCCCGAGACCCACGGCGGCGGCCGCGGCGAGGGCGGCGTTCTGGTGGTTGTGGGCGCCGCGCAGGGACCGGAGATGGCGCAGGTCGATTCCACCCGCCGGTCCCTGCGGCAGATGCAGCACGCCCTCCACCACCCGCACATCGGCCGGTGCGCCCGTCACCGACACCCGCACCACCCGCAGGCCGCGCCGGCGCAGCAGGGCGGCGAGGCCGGCGGAGTGCGGATCGTCGACCCCGATCACGGCGCGGGTGTGGGGGCCGGCGTCGGCGAACAGCCGCAGCTTCGCCTCGAAATAGGCCTCCTCGCTGCCGTGGCGGTCGAGGTGGTCGGGCGCGAAGTTGGTCCACACCGCGACCTGCGGATGCAGACCCCTGCACAGCTCGAGCTGGAAACTGGAGAGCTCCGCGACCGCCACCGCCCCGGGGGGAAGCCGCGCGGCGAAGACCGGTGTGCCGATGTTGCCCACGGCCGCCGCCGGCCGGCCCGCCGCCTGCAGCAGATGGGCGATCAGCGCGGTGGTGGTGGACTTGCCGTTGGTCCCCGTCACCCCGACGAGGGGGCGGACCGGGTCGAGATCGCGCCAGAGCTGGACGTCGACGGTGACCGGCACGCCGGCTCCGCGCGCGGCGGCGATCACCGGATGCACCCGCACGCCGCCGGCCGGCACGCCGGGACTCGCGAGCAGCAGATCGAGGCGGGCCGCGGCGTCCGCCTCCTCCGCCACGGTGAAGCCCGCCGCGCGGGCCGCCTCCCGCTTCTCCGGCAGGTCGTCGAACACCACCACCTGCGCACCGGCCGCGGCGAGGAAGGTCGCGGCCGCCTCGCCGCTCCTGGCGAAGCCGAGGATGCCGACACGGCGGAAGGGAAGGGTAAGCGGCAGCGGATCCATGGGACGTTCAGCGCAGCTTGAGGGTAGAGAGGCCGAAGAGCGCCAGCACAGCGGCGATGATCCAGAAGCGGATGACGATGGTCTCCTCCCGCCAGCCCTTCTTCTCGAAGTGGTGGTGGAGCGGGGCCATGCGGAAGACGCGCTTCCCGGTGAGCCTGAAGGAGGCGACCTGCACGATCACCGAGAGCGCCTCCAGCACGAACAGTCCGCCCACCATGGCCAGCACCAGCTCGTGCTTGGCGGCCACCGCCACGGCCCCGAGCGCGCCGCCGGTAGCGAGCGAGCCGGTATCGCCCATGAACACGGCGGCCGGCGGGGCGTTGTACCAGAGAAAGCCCATCATCGCCCCCACCATGGCGCCGCAGAACACCGCGAGCTCGCCGGTGCCCGGCACGTGGGGGATGCCGAGATAGCGGGCGAAGACGGCGTTGCCGGCGAGATAGGCCACCAGCGCGAAGGAGCCGGCGGCGATGCCCACGGGCACGCTCGCCAGCCCGTCGAGGCCGTCGGTGAGGTTCACGGCGTTGGCCGCACCCACGATCACGAAGGCGCCGAACAGCGGGAAGAGCGGGCCCAGCGGGATGAGCACGTCCTTGAAGAAGGGCACGGTCAGCGAGGTGCCGAGCGGATCCGGCAGGAGCCGGCCGAGGATCCAGGCGGCCACGATCGCCACCAGACACTCGACGCCGAACTTGAGCCGGCCGGGGATGCCCTCGAAACGGTAGTCGTAGTCCTGCGGACGGCGCCGCAGCAGCTTGGCGAGATCGTCGGCGAGACCGACGAGACCGAAGACCAGGGTGACGGCCAGCACCACCCACACGAAGGGATTGCGCAGGTCCACCCACAGCAGGGTGGATGTGACGAGGGTGGCGAGCACCAGCAGCCCGCCCATGGTGGGGGTGTAGCGCTTGAGGAGCGCGCGCGGATCGGCCTCGCCGGCCAGCGCCGCGAGGGTGGCGGGATCGGGCGGATGGGCGGAGCCGTTCTGCATCCAGCGCAGCCAGCGGATGAGCGGCGGGCCGAAGACGAAGCTCAGGAAGAAGGCCGTCATCACCGCTCCGCCGGTGCGGAAGGTGAGGTAGCGGAAGACGTTGAAGGGAAAGAACCAGTCGGAGAGGGGAACCAGCAGATGGTAGAGCACGGACTTCAGTCCTCCCCCGCACCGTAGCGGGTCCGCAGACGCTCCACCAGCGCCACGAGCCCGCAGGCATGCGAACCCTTGACCAGCACCACGTCCCCCTCGCGCAGTTCCGCTTCCAGCACGCCCTCCAGCTCCGCGGCCGAGTCCGCGTGCGGCCCGAGGACGGCGGGATCGAGCCGCGCGCGCAGGTGGTGCATGTCGTCGCCGACGGTGAACACTCGGGCGATTGCCGCCTGCCGCACCGGCTCCGCCAGGGCGGCGTGGAGCTCCGGCGCGTGGCGGCCGAGTTCCGCCATCGCTCCCAGCACCGCCAGCCTGCGCCGGCCGGGGATCAGGGCGAGCAGCTCCAGCGCCGCCCGCATGGAGGCCGGGTTGGCGTTGTAGGCCTCGTCGAGGAGCAGGCAACGGCCGGCAGGCATGGCGAGATGCAGCCGCCGGCCCCGGCCGGGAGGCGGGCGCAGCCCGGCGAGCCCCGCCGCGGCTTCGCGCACGTCCACGCCCAGCGCGCAGCAGACGGCGAGGACGGCCAGCGCATTGTGCACCCAGTGGCGGCCGGCGATGGCGATGCGGGCCTCCACCACGCCCTGCGGCGTGTGCGCACGCAGCCGGCTGCCGCGGTGATCGGACTCGACGGAAAGCGCCCGCACCTCGCCCGCGTCGATGCCGAAGCGCAGCACGTCGGCCCCTGCCGCCCGCGCGCGGGATTCCAGCAGCGCGGCGTGCGGGCTCGTGGCCGGCACCACCGCCACCTCGGGGCCGTGGGCGAAGATCTCGGCCTTGGCTTCGGCGATGCCCCGCTCGTCGGCGAAGTGGCCGATGTGCGCCGCCGCCACCCAGGTGACCAGCGCCACCTGCGGGCGGGCGAGGGCGGCGAGCTCCGCGAGCTCGCCGGCGTGGTTCATCCCCATCTCGAGCACGGCGAAGTCGGCCTCGCGCGGCAGGCGCGCGAGGGTGAGGGGCACGCCGATGTGGTTGTTGTGGGAGGCGAGGCTCGCGTGGACCCGGCCGAAGCGGGCGAGGAGCCGTGCGAGCGCCTCCTTGGTGCCGGTCTTGCCGACGCTGCCGGTGATCCCGATGCGCACCGCCCGCGAGCGGTCGCGGGCCGCGACGGCGAGGGCGCGCAGCGCCCCGAGGGTGTCGGGGACGCGAACGCACGGTCCCGGCGCCCCGACATCGCGCGCCACCAGTGCCGCCGCGGCGCCGCGGGCGAAGGCGTCGGCCACGAAGGCGTGGCCGTCGTGGCGCGATCCGGGAAGGGCGACGAACAGCGCCCCGGGCGCGAGGTTGCGGCTGTCGATGGAGACGTCCGACGCCTCCCAGCCGCCGGGACCACGGCCGCCGGCCGCGGCCAGCACCTCCTCCGCCCGCCACAGGCTCACGGCGCGGCCTCCGCTCCGAGGGCGAGGCCGCGTGCCACCTCGCGGTCGTCGAAGGGCAGCACGCGGTCCTTCACGATCTGACCCCGCTCGTGGCCCTTGCCCGCCACCAGCACCACGTCCCCCGGTCCGAGCCCGGCCCGGTGCAGGGCGAAGGCGATGGCCTCGCGCCGATCGCCGATCTCCACGGCGCGCGGCCCCGCTCCGACGAGCACGGCGCGGCGGATGGCGGCGGGATCCTCGCTGCGCGGATTGTCGTCGGTGACGATCACGATATCGGCGAGGCGGCCCGCCACCTCCCCCATGAGCGGCCGCTTGCCCGGATCCCGATCGCCGCCGCAGCCGAACACCACGGCGAGACGACCCCGCGGCACGTGGGCGCGCACCGCCCGCAGCGCCGTCTCCAGCGCATCGGGCGTGTGGGCGTAGTCCACCACCACCCGCACGCCGCGGGCCGTCTCGGCGACGGGCTCCATGCGGCCGGGGACGGGGCGCACGCGTGCGGCCGCCTCCAATAGCTCCGCCGCCGGCACCTCCGGTTCGACCGCCCGCACCAGCCCGAGCGCGGCGGCGAGATTGGCGGCCTGGAAGGGGCCGAAGAGGGGAAGTGGGAGGCGCCGCTTCGTACCGTCCAGTTCCAGTTCCACTGCGAGGCCGTCCGCCATGGGCTCGACCGCATGGATGCGGATGGCGACGTCACCGGCACCGTAACGCAGCACCCGCACCCGCCGGCCGGCCAGCAGGACGGCGAGGCGGTCCGCCCAGGGATCGCCGGCCGGCAGCACCGCACCGCCGCCGTCTTCGAGCAGGTCGGTGAACAGCCGCGCCTTGGCGGCGAAGTAGCGCTCCATGTCGCCGTGATAGTCGAGGTGGTCGCGGCCGAGCTGGGTGAAGGCGGCCGCCGCGATCCGCAGGCCGTCGAGCCGGCGCTGGTCGAGCCCGTGGCTCGAGGCCTCGAGGGCGAGGCGGTCGACGCCGGCACCGGCAAGCGCGGAGAGGGCCCGGTGCAGCGCGGCAGGATCGGGGGTGGTGAGGGAGGACAGCGCGACCCCGGGATCCGGCTCGACGCCGAGGGTTCCGACATAGCCCGCCGGCCGGCCCAGCGCCTGCCAGAGGTCGCGGACGAAGCAGGCGGTGGAGGTCTTGCCGTTGGTCCCGGTGACGGCCACCACCCGTCCGGGAGCGGGTGCGAAGAAACGGGCACACAGGCGCGCGAAGGCGCGGCGCGGATCGTCCGCGACGAGCAGGGCGGCGCGGCCGGCGAAGGCGCGGATGCGGGAGTCTCCCAGAAGCGCCACGGCGCCGCGGGCCAGCGCATCCTCCGCGAAGGCGAGGCCGTCGGTGCGGGTGCCGGGTAGCGCCGCGAACAGCGCTCCGGGGCGCACCGCGCGGCTG
>BEIP01000010.1 GCA_002898955.1 bacterium HR39
TCCCGCCCGGCGAGGGCTTCACCTACGAGTGGACGGTGCCGGCCGGCGAGGCGGGGACCTACTGGTACCATCCCCACGCCCACGGCTGCATCGCCCGCCAGATGTGGATGGGTCTTGCCGGCGGCATCGTGATCCGCGGCCCCGCCGAGCAGGAGAGCGAGCTCGCCCTGTGCGACGACCGGCTGGTGGTGCTGCGCGATCTCGGGATCGCCGGCGACGCACCGGCGCCGCATATGCCGCACGACTGGCACACCGGCAAGGAGGGGCCGCTGCTGCTCGCGAACGGCCGCATCGCGCCCGATCTGCAGGCGCGGGCGGATCTCGTGCGGCTGCGGCTGGTGAACGCCGCCAACGCCCGCACCTTCCGCATCGCCCGTGCCGACGGACGGCCGCTCGTGGTGATCGCCCTGGACGGCCGGCTGCTCGCCGAGCCGGTGGAGATGGACGGGCTGGAGCTCGCACCCGGCCAGCGGGCGGACCTGCTGGTGGCGGCGCGCGAGGAGCCGGTGGAGCTGGTGGCGAAACACGCGCGCCGCGGCGTGCCCTCGCCGCGCCCGCGCCGTTCGCGTCTTCTGCGCATCCTGCCCGCTCGCGACGCGAAACGGCTGCCGCTTCCCCGCCGGCTGGGGGATCCGGCCGCGTGGGGCGCGGGCGTGCCGGTGGCGGGCGGGCGGCGCATCACCATGGCCATGTTCCTGCTGGACGGGCGCCCCTACCGGCCGGGTCGGATCGACGTCCGCGCCCGCCTCGGCACCGCCGAGATCTGGCGCGTGGTGAACGTCGGCACCATGCACCACCCCTTCCACCTGCACACCTGGCCCTTCCGGCCGCTTTCCCGCAACGGCCGGCCCTGGCCGTTTCCCTGCGTGCTGGATACGGTGGACCTCGCGCCCGGTGACGAGGTGGAGCTGCTGGTGCCCTTCACGCACAACCACGGCACCACCGTCTACCACTGCCACATCGCCGAGCACGGCGATCGCGGCATGATGGGCACCATCCGGGTGGACGACGGGCTGCCGTGGCAGGGGCCGGTGGGCACGGATGCCATCTGCGGCTTCCGCGGCCGCGGCGCGGGCCCCTGAAAGACGCCGACGCCCCCGCGGGTGTGCGGGGGCGCGCGACGGGAAGACGGGCGAAGGCGCCTTCCGACGGGCGGAACTTCAGCGGTGGCCGGATCCGGCCGTCTCCGCCGGCGGCAGCAGCGCCAGCACCCAGCAGGGCGGGCACAGCCAGAACATCCAGGGAGCCGCCGCGAGGCCGGCCACCAGCCACGCCCGCGGCACCGGAACCGGACCCGGCATCACCGCACCTCCTCCATCCTCAGGCCGCCTTCACCTCGATGCGCCGCACGGGCTTCTGCGCCGCCTCCGGCTTGGGCAGGCGGATGGTCAGCACGCCCTTGTCGTAGACCGCCTCGGCCCTGTCCAGATCGACCTCGGCGGGCAGCCGGATGGCGCGCTCGAAGCGGCCGAAGCGACGCTCGACGAAGTGGCGGTTCTCGCCACGCTCCTCGTGCTCGTCCCGCTTCTCGCCGCGGATGACGAGCAGGTCACCGCGCACCTCGACCGTCACGTCCTTCGGATCGACGCCCGGCAGCTCCGCCGTGATCCGGTACTCGCCCTCGGTCTCGGTCAGGTCGATCTCGGGCACCAGCGTACCGGTGGTGGCGGCGGGCATGCCGAAGGTGCGGAAGGTGCGCGCGAAGTCCTCGAACAGCCGGTCGATCTCCCGCCTCATCGCCACGAAGGGATCGACCATCTCCTCACGGTTCGCCGGGATCAGCGTCCGGAAGGGAACCAGCTCACGACCCGGCATGGCCCGTTCCTCCCATCTGCCGATACCCATGCTCACGCCGCCTGCTGTTTCCTGACCTCCACGCGGCTCTCCGCCGGCTCGGCCTCGACGGTGCGCGTGCTGCGGATCTCGATCCGCCGCGGCTTGAGGGCCTCGGGGATCTCGCGCACCAGTTCGATCACGAGCAGACCGTTCTCCAGCCGCGCGTCCACCACCTTCACGTGGTCGGCGAGCTGGAAGCGGCGCTCGAAGGCACGGCCGGCGATGCCGCGGTGCAGGTACTGGACGTTGGGATCCTCGCGGCGCTTGCCGCGCACCACCAGCAGATTGGGCTCGACCGTCACCTCGAGGTCCTCGGGGGTGAAGCCCGCGACCGCCATCACGATGCGATAGCGGTCCTCGCCGATCTTCTCGATGTTGTAGGGCGGATAGGAGCCCGACTCGTCCACCTGCAGCGCGCTGTCCAGAAGCCGCCACAGATGGTCGAAGCCGATCGTCGACCTCATCAGAGGTCCGATGTCGAACCCGGGCATGGTGTCCTCCGTCGAGCGACACACCGACTGATGCGGCCCCTCACCGGCGACCGCACTCGACATGAAGGAACTTGCAGCCGACCTTTCAAGAGGGGGCGCCCGCCCTGCCGCCGACGGCACCCGGCAGGAAGGTGGCGGCGAGGCCCGCCGCGAAGGCGAGCGCCAGCGCCCCCAGCACCGTCCACGGAGCGCCGGCTCCGGCCGCGGCCAGCGCGCTGGCCGCGGCGGCCGGCACCATCGTGTGGGCCACGCCGAGCACCGAGCTCGCCGCGCCGGCGATGCGCGCATGGGGCTGCATGGCGAGCGCCAGGGCGTCCGACATCAGCACGCTGAAGCAGAACAGGGCGACGCCGAAGAGCGGGATGGCGGACCAGGGTCCGAGCAGCCCCGCGAGGTCGAGCAGCGCGCCGGCCGAGGTGGCGAGCAGGCCCACGAGCAGGGCGGCGCGGGCGACGTGCTCCAGCGGGAAGGAGCGCACCAGCCGGGCGTTCGCGAGATTGCCGGCGATGGAGAAAGTGGCCACCGCCGCGAAGGTGAGTCCGTAGGCGGCGGGCGGCAGGCCGAAGTGGAGCATGAACACCACCGGCGAGCTGGTGAGGTAGACCAGCAGCACGGTGAAGGCGCACACCGCCACGAGCCCCCAGGCGCGCGAGCGGGGATGGCCGAAGACGGCGGCGAAGGCGCCGAGGATGCGCCGCGGCGAGAAGGCGTCCGGATCGGGACACGGGAGGGTCTCGGGCAGCCAGCGCTGCGCCGCGAGGGCGGTGAGGGTGCCGTAGAGGGCGAGGAAGAGGAAGATGCTGCGCCAGCCGCCGAGCTCCATGAGCGCCGCCCCGAGGCTCGGGGCGACCAGCGGGGCGCTCACGAAGATGGCCATGGCGAAGGACATCACCCGCGCCATGCGCGCGCCGGCGAAGAGATCCCGCACCACCGCCCGCCCGAGCACCGGCGCCGCCGCGGCGAAGGCGCCCTGCAGCGTGCGCAGGGCCAGCAGTGCTTCGAGCGAGGGGGCGAGTGCGCACAGCAGGGAGGTGGCGGTGAAGAGGGCGAGCCCGCCGAGCAGCACCGGCCGGCGTCCGGTGCGGTCCGAGAGCGGCCCGACCACGAGCTGGCCGGCTCCGAAGCCGACGAAGAACAGGGTCACGGTGAGCTGGGCGGAGTCCACCGGAGCGCCGAAGTCGGCGGCAATCGCCGGCACCGCCGGGAGGTTGATGTCGGTGGTCATGGCCGAGATGCTCATGAGCCCGGCCAAGAGCACCACGAACAGCGGGCTTTCCGGCGAGAGCCGTCCGTGGGCGGCCCCCGCCCGCGCGGACGACGTGCGCGAGCTCACCCCGCCGCCTCCCGCCGCGGGAAACGGCGCGCTCCGGCTTGCACGCACCCCGGGATGAGGGCTATGCTGGGCCCGTAGAACGGGGGTCTCCCGCGCAGAGACTCCGAGACAAGGGAGGCAACGGGATGAAGACTCTGCACGTACCCTTCCTCGACGCCAGCGCGCCCGGGATCGACCGCCGCAGGCTCCTGCGGACGGTGGCGGCGGCCGCGGCCGGATCGCTGGTCGCGCGCGAGGCGCTGGCCCGCAGCTTCGCCTCCGACGCGGAGCCGGTGCGCTATCCCGATCCGGACATCGTGGTGCTGGACAAGCGCTTCGCGAAGTACCGTCTCGGCAACACGCCGATCGTGCGCCTCTACCGCGGCACGCTGTGGGCCGAGGGACCGGCGTGGAACGCGGTGGGCCGCTATCTGCTGTGGTCGGACATCCCGCGCAACGAGCAGCTCCGCTGGCTCGAGGAGGACGGCCACGTCTCGCGCCGCTTCCGCTCGCCGTCCTTCCACTCCAACGGCAACACCTTCGACTTCCAGGGGCGGCAGATCTCCTTCTGCCACCACCCGCGCCAGGTGGTCCGCTACGAGTGGGACGGCTCGGTCACCGTGCTGGCCGATCGCAACGACGCCGGCGAGCCGCTCAACGCACCCAACGACGGGGCGGTGCATCCGGACGACGGCGCCATCTGGTTCACGGACCCCGGCTACGGCGCGCTCATGGACTACGAGGGCCAGCGCGTGCCCGAGTCGAACACCAGCCCGCGGCCCTTCACCAAGGAGGCCATCTACCGGATCGACGTGAAGACGGGGAAGATCCACAAGGTAGCCGACGAGCCGTTCAAGCCCAACGGTCTCGCCTTCAGCCCGGACTACCGCACGCTCTACGTGGCGGACACCGGCGCCTCGCACTATCCGGAGGCCAAGAAGATCATCTGGGCCTTCGACGTGGTGGACGGCACGAAGCTCGCCAATCCGCGCGAGTTCGCCGACATGACCCTCGACGGCCGCGCCGGCTTCGCCGACGGCATCCGAGTCGACGAGGACGGCAACGTCTGGGCGTCGGCCGGCTGGGTGGGCGACGGCTACGACGGCGTCCACGTCTTCGCTCCCGACGGGACGCGCATCGGCCAGATCCGCCTGCCGGAGATCTGCTCGAACGTCTGCTTCGGCGGCAGCAAGCGCAACTTCCTGTTCATGACGGCGAGCCAGAGCCTCTACGGCGTCTTCGTCGAGACCCGCGGCGCGCACATCACCTGAACATCACATCACCCGGCGGGGACGAGGCGGCGGCGCAGGCGCACCGCCTCGTTCTCCGGCAGTTCCTCGACGTCGTCGAGGGTGAGGAGCCGCCCCGCCTCGACCCGCCGGGCGAGGCGCACACCGTGGGCGAGGCCGATGGGCAGCAGCCGCTCGGCCGCCGCCCGCGAGGCCGGCACCAGCCGGCCCCAGACGGTGTAGGCTCCCTCGCCGTCGAGTTCCTCGCCGGGCTCGAGGTCGCGCTTGGCGCAGGCCGCTACGTCCGCCCGCCAGGCGATCGGTGAACCGGTGGGGATGCCGTCGAGGGCGACGCTGGCGACGCTGGTGGCGAGTTCGAGACCGATGAGGTGGTTGGGCCGCCAGAGCGCCGTGTAGCGGCGCAGCGGATCGGCCACCATGCCGTATTCCTCGAGGCAGGCGGAGACGTACGCGTGATCCGCCTCCACCACCACGTAGACGCCGAGGCGCAGATCGTCGGGAATCGGCCGGCCGTCGCGCTCGAGGCTGGAGACCACCTCCACCACCCCCTTCTTCTCGAGCACGCCGCCCTCTTCGGCCGGGCGCAGCACCGTGGCGAGGCGCGAAGTGCCGGCGGGCGGGAACAGCAGGCCGTCGTGCGGGGCCGAAAGCCCGGTGGCGTTGGCCACCGCCGCCATCTCCACCGCCGACTTGGTGCCGTCGAGGAAGGAATTGTACATCTTCGGGTTCATCCCGCCGGCCCTCGCCCGGGCCGGATCGATGCCCCAGTGTTCCCAGACGGTGTCGGGCGTGGAGGTGTGGTAGGCGGGGAGGTACTTGGTGCCCTTGCCGGCCGCCACCACGGCGAAGCCGTTGGTGCGCGCCCAGTCGACGAGATCGCAGATCAGCGCCGGCTGGTCGCCCCAGGCGAGGCTGTAGGGCACGCCGGCGCGGCGCGCCTCCTCGGCCAGGGCCGGCCCGCACAGGGCGTCGGCCTCGACGGTCACCATCACCACTGGCAGCTCGCGCTCGAAGGCGGCGAGCGCATGGTCGATGGCGGCGAGCGGGTGACCCGTCGCCTCCACCACCACGTCCACCAGTGCCCGGTCGAAGGCGCGGGCGAGATCGTGCTCGAACAGCACGCGGGAGAGATCGGCGTCGCTCCAGCCCGCGCGCTTCATGTTCGCCGCCGCGCGGCTGGTGTCGAGGTCGACGACGGCCGAGAGCTCGATGCCCTCGATGCGCGGGATGCGCGAAGCGAACATGGTGGCGAACTTGCCCATGCCGATCACCAGCACCCGCACGGGATCGCCCCGACGTGCCCGCTCGCGTAGCCTGCGTGCGTAGTCCACGGAAATGTCCTCCCCTGTCCGCCGCCCGCAACCTAGCCGCGGCGGGCGGCCGTGCGCAATCCGGGGGTGAGGGGCCTCCCCGCCCGCAAACCGTCCGCCGGCTCACTCCGAGCCGTCCTCGTCGAGGGCCGCCTCCTCGCCGAAGACCTCCGCGGAATCCGGGCCGGCCAGCTCGCCGAGGAAGACGCGGCGCCAGCGGTGGATGTCGTGGCGTTCCGCCGCGGCCATGGCCCGCTGCCACATGGCGATCCGCCCGGAGAGCGGCATGGTGAGCGCCCGGTGCAGCTCTTGGGCCACCTGGCGGATGTCGTAGGGATTGACGGTGAGCACCCCTCGAGGTGCCGCGCGCAGCCGGCGAAGCGGGAGACCACGGGCACGCCGGGGTCCTGGGCCGTGATGTCCTCGAGGGCCGCGGGGTCCATGCCGTCGCGCAGCACCGTCTCCAGCACGGCCGTGTGCGGCAGATGGCGCTGCTCCACGTTCTGGAGATCGGGGAAGTCCACGGCGAAGAGGCCGCGCTCGCCGCCCTCGTCGACGAGATGGCAGAAGACGGGGTCTCCGTCGAAGCGGGGAAAGCACGACCACACCACCGTGCCGCGGCCGTCGATCGGCGCCGAGACGGCGCAGCGGATGAGCAGCGAGATGCCGACGATCGTGATGGCCACCGCGAGGACCCGCCCGGCGGTGCCGACCGGCACCACGTCGCCGAAACCGCTGGTGGTGAAGGCGGTGACCGTGAATGGGACCGCATCGGCCATGGTGGCGATCCGCGGGTTCACCGGGTGCTGCCGGACGTGGACCAGGGCGCTGGTGACGAAGGCGACGAGGTCGACGGCCGCCTGCACCGAGCTGCGGCGATGGCGCAGCCGCGGGAACAGGCGCCCGAGGCGCCGGAGGACGATGCGCGAGTGCAGAAGCCGCACGGCCCGCAGCACGCGCAGGAAGGCGAGCTGGTCGAGGAACACCGGAACCACGAGGGTGGCGATCACGAGGATATCGGCGAGCGCCGTCCACGACAGCAGATACCGGCGCGGACGGCGCGCGGCGAGGGCCCGGGCGGCGGACTCCGCGAGCAGGACGACGCCGACGGCGGACTCGACCGCGGCGAGCCAGCGGCGGGCCGGGGGTCGCGCCCGCGCCGGCTCACGACAGCGGCAGCATCACGTGGGTGCGGTACGCCGGGCGCTCGGACAGCCGCGCGAACCAGTCCTCGAGCCGCGGCAGATCGGGCCGCGGGATGTCGAGGTTGCGGTAGCGCCAGTATGCGCAGCCCAAGGGAATGTCGCCCATGGTGAACCGCCGGCCGCCCAGCCAAGGCACCGCGGCGAGGCGCGCCTCCGCGATCCCCCACACCCGTCCGAGCGCCTCCGCCGCCTTCGCCACGGCGTCCGCATCGCGCCGCTCGGGCGGGGTGCGGATCAGGTTCCAGAACACCACGTGCAGGTGCGGCTGCACCTCGGTGATCTGCCAGTCCATCCAGCGGTCGGCCCAGGACCGCTCGCCGGGATCCTCCGGCCACAGCGTGCCGGCGCCGTAGCGGGCGGCCAGATAGCGCACCACGGCGTTGGATTCCCAGACCACCACGTCGCCGTCCACAAGGGTGGGGATCTTGCGGTTGGGATTGAGACGGCCGTACTCCTCGGTGTCGAGGCCGCCGAAGGGGCCGCCGACGTCGATGCGACGGTGTTCGAGGCCGAGTTCGCCCACCGTCCACATCACCTTCTGCACGTTGATGGAATTGGGCCGTCCCCAGACGGTCGGCATGCTCGCACCCCCCGTTGTCCGCGGACGGGACGAGCCTAGCCGCTCAGGAGCGGAAGGGCCAGAGGAGCGGGATCGCCGCCACCGCCACGGCGGCCAGCAGCAGGTCGAGAGGCAGCCCCACCCGCACGAAGTCGCGGAAGCGGTAGTTGCCGGCGGCGTAGACGAAGGTGTTGGTCTGGTAGCCCACCGGCGTGGCGTAGCCGTGGCTCGAGGCGAACATGACGGCGACCACGAAGGGGCGAGGGTCCACCCCGAGCCCGTCGGCCACGCTCACCGCCACCGGTGCCATCAGCACCGCGGTGGCGTTGTTGCTGAGCACTTCCGTCACCACCAGGGTCGACAGATAGACCGTCGCCAGCATCACGAGCGGACCGAAATCACCCAGCAGGCGGACGAGGACCGAGGCCACGAGGGCGAGCGCGCCGGTGCGCAGCGCCGCCTCGCCCACGGCCAGCATGCCGTAGATCAGCACCAGGATGCTCCACGGCACGGACTGGTACACGTCGTCCGGCTCGAGGCAGCCGCCCAGCACCACCGCCACCGCCGCGGACAGGGCGAGAGCGGAGAGCGGGGCGAGATCGAGACCGCCCAGCACCACCAGCACGGCCACGGCGCCGACGGCCAGCAGCCGGCGGTCGCGCCGGTAGGGGCGCACGGTCGGGGCGGTGAGGCCGATCAGGAACTGGTCGTCGAAGAGCTGGCGGAAGGCTTCGGGCGGTCCCTCGAGCAGCAGCGTGTCGCCGAAGCGCAGCCGCACCTCGTCGAAGGGGCCCTGGACGTTCTCGTTCTGGCGGTGGATGGCGACGATGCGCACGCCGAAGCGGCGGGGCAGGCCGAGGCTGCCCACGCGCCGGCCCACCCAGCGCGAATGCGGCCCGACGATCCCCTCCATCAGCACGGTGTTGCGGGCGGCAATCGGTTCGAAGGCGTGGACACCGGCGCCGTGGCCGAGGAGCAGGTCGCCCTGCTCGCGCAGCTGCACGAGATCGGCGACGCGGGTGCGCAGCAGGAGGCGATCGCCCGGCTGCAGCGGCGTCTCGAGGGCGGCATCTCCCTCGAGGACGCTGCCGTCGCGCACGAGGCCGACGACGCGGACCTGCAGCTTCCCGGGCAGTCCGGTGTCGGCGAGGGTACGGCCCACCAGCGGCGAGCCCACCGGCACCAGCACCTCGGCGAGGAACTGGCGCTGGCCGGGATCGGGCAGCAGTTCGGCGAGGGTCTCGCGCCGCGGCAGCAGGTGCCGGCCGACGGTCACCATGTAGAGGATGCCGGTGGCGGCGAGCAGCAGGCCGAGGGGCGTGATCTCGAACAGGCCGAACGGCCGCAGGCCCAGGGTGCGCGCGACGCCGTCGACCACCAGATTGGTGGAGGTGCCGACGAGCGTGAGGGTCCCTCCCATCACCGCCGCGTAGGAGAGCGGCAGCAGGAAGAGGGAGGCGGGCCGGCCGCTCGCCCGGGCGAAGGCCACCACCACCGGCGTCAGGGCGACCACCACCGGCGTGTTGTTGACCACCGCCGAGATGCCCGCCACCAGCGCCATCATCGCGGCGAGGGCGGCGGCGGGCGGCAGTCTGCCCCAGCGGGTGAAGAGCTGGCCGATCTCCTCGATGACACCGGTGCGCTCGAGCGCCGCGCTCACCACGAACATGCACAGCACGGTGAAGGGGGCGGGGTTCGCCAGCACCCCGAGCGCGGCGTCGATCGGCAGGACGCCGGCCAGCACGAGCAGGGTGGCGCCGCCCAGCGCCACGAATTCGACGCGGGTGCGCTCGCTTACGAACAGCGCGAGCATTCCGGCTACGACCAGCAGCACCAGCCAGGGTGCCAGGATGCCGAACTCGGGCATGCTCCCCCACGTGCGACGGCCGACCGGGCCCACGGGCCGCGCGGATCATAGGGACCGGGTTGCGGGCCACAAGCGCCGTGCGGCTAGAGCCCGAGGCGCGGCCAGATCTCGTCGATGCGGCGGATCACGTCCGGGTCCATGCGGATGGGCCGGCCCCACTCCCGCTTCGTCTCGGGCGGCCATTTGGTGGTGGCGTCGATGCCGAGCTTGCCGCCCAGCCCCGGCTCGGGCGAGGCGAAGTCGAGATAGTCGATGGGCGTGTGGTCGACCACCATCAGATCGCGGGCCGGATCGACCCGGGTGGAGACGGCCCAGATCACGTCCTTCCAGTCGCGGCAGTCGATGTCGTCGTCCACCACGATGACGAACTTGGTGTAGGTGAACTGCCGCAGGTACGACCACACCGCCATCATGATGCGCCGCGCATGGCCCGGATAGGCCTTGCGGATGGAGACCACCGCCACGCGGTAGGAGCAGCCCTCGGGGGGCAGCCAGAAGTCGACGATCTCCGGGAACTGCTGCTGCAGGATCGGGACGAAGACCTCGTTGAGGGCCTCGCCCAGCACCGAGGGCTCGTCCGGCGGGCGGCCGGTGTAGGTGGTGAGGTAGAGGGCGTCGCAACGCATGGTGATGGCCGAGATGCGGAAGACCGGGAAGGGCTCCACCGCGTTGTAGTAGCCGGTGTGATCACCATAGGGCCCCTCCTCGCCGAACTCGTCGAGCGAGACGTGGCCCTCCAGCACGATCTCGGCCGAGGCCGGCACCTCGAGGGGCACGGTGAGGCAGCGCACGAGCTCCACCCGCTCGCCGCGCAGCAGCCCGGCGAAGCGGTATTCGGAGAGGTTGTCGGGCACCGGGGTGACGGCGGCCAGCATTACCGCCGGATCGGCGCCGATCACCGCCGCGGCCGGCATGGGGTCGCGCCGTTGCTCCTTCCAGCGCCGCCAGTGCTGGGCCCCGCCGCGGTGGTGCAGCCAGCGCATCAGCGTGCGGTCACGGTCCACCACCTGCATGCGGTAGACGCCGAGGTTGACGTCGTCCGCCGGATCGTCGCCGGGGCCACGGGTGACCACGAGCGGCCAAGTGATGAGGGGCGCCGGCTCGCCCGGCCAGCAGGTCTGGATCGGCAGGCGGCCGAGGTCGATCTC
>BEIP01000011.1 GCA_002898955.1 bacterium HR39
GCTTGGTCGAGGAGGAACGGCTGGCGCAGCTGGGGCGGCTCGCTTCCGCCACCACGCATGAGGTCAACAATCCGCTCGCCGGCCTGCTCACGGTGGTCGATACACTGCGACGGCGGGGCGAGGATCCGGGTGTGCGATCGAGCGCATTGGACCTGCTCGAACGCGGCTTGCTCGGGATCCGCAACGTCGTCCGCGCGATGCTCATCGCCTACAAGGAAGAGGACAGTGGCGCTCCGCTCACGGCCCGCGCGCTCGATGATCTCGAGATCCTCATTCGGCACGAAGTCCAGCGTAAACGCCTGAACGTCGACTGGCGCAACGGGCTGCAGCAGACTTGGGAGCTCGATAGCGGGCTCATCCGTCAGGCCCTGCTCAACCTGCTCCTGAACGCCTGCCGCGTCTCACCAGTCGGTGGCCGCGTGCTCTTCCTCGCCGTTGAAACGGCCGAGGGCGTGCGCTTTCTCATCGAAGATCATGGCCCGGGCTTGCCGCCAGCGCTCCGCGAGCTGCTTGTGACCGGAGAACCCAGTGTGCCGCTCGGACGCGGTCTGGGCATCTGGACGGTCGCCCGCTTGGTCCGTAGACTTAATGGAAAAGCGCATGTCGAAACGCCAAGCGAGGGAGGGACGCGCATCATGCTCGAGTTCCCTGCCCGCCCGCTGAGGTCAGCTGCATGATCCTTGAAGGCGTGCAGACCATAGCCCTCGTCGAGGACGACCCGATCCTCGGCCCTTCGCTCGTCCAGCGCTTTGCCGTCGAGGGGCTCACCGCACAGTGGTGGCGCAGCGGCCAGGAAGCGCTCGCCAGCTTTGCCCGCCACCGGCCGAGCGTGGTGATCTGCGACATTCGCCTGCCTGATCTCGACGGCGAGACCCTGTTCGCGAAAAGCGCCCAACTCGTCGGCGGCGTGCCGTTTCTGTTCATTACCGGCTACGGCGATCTCGAACAGGCGGTGCGCCTCGTGCGTGCGGGTGCCGTCGACTATATCGCCAAGCCGTTTGCCGTCGACGAATTGGTCGACAAGGTGCGGGCTCTGCTCGCAAGCGAGCTGCCGCCCGGCGAGGGACGGCTCGGTGTGAGCCCGCAGATGCAGCGCATTGAGGCGCTGCTTCGGCGGATTGCCGCAATCGACAGCCATGTCCTGTTCCTCGGCGAGAGCGGCGTCGGCAAGGAGGTGTGTGCCCGCTTCCTGCATGCTCACTCGCCCCGGGCGGGGGCACCGTTTGTCGCCGTCAACTGCGCCGCGATCCCACCCGAACTCGTCGAGAGTGAACTCTTCGGCCACGAGAAGGGCGCCTTTACGGGTGCCCACGCCCGGCACATCGGCCATGTCGAGCGTGCCGCCGGCGGTTTTCTGTTTTTGGATGAAATCGGCGACCTGCCGCTTGCGGCGCAGGCGAAGCTGCTCCGCCTCGTCCAGGATCGCACCTTCTTCCGCATCGGCGGCGAGCAGCCCCTGCCGTTTGCCGCGCGGCTGGTGTGTGCGACCAACCGCAATCTTGAGGCCGATGTTCGCAGCGGTCGTTTCCGCGAAGATCTCTACTATCGCATCAATGTGATCCCCGTGACCGTCCCGCCGCTGCGTGAGCGCCACGAAGACATCTTGCCTCTACTACACCATTACCTACGCGACTTTGCCGAGAAGTTCGCAAGTCCGGCGCGCGGTCTGACCACCGCTGCCGAAGAGTTCGCGCTGGAATGGCCATGGCCTGGCAATGTGCGTGAGCTCGTCAACCGCATCGAGCGGGCGGTCGCCCTCGCCGATACGCCGCAGATCGGGCTTGAGGATTTGTTCCCCGAGCATGCCGCGGCCGCACCCGCAGCGACCAGAGACGCTTCGCTTGCCACACTGAGCGAGGCCCGCGATGCCGCCGAGAAGCGCCACATCGAACGGGCCCTTGCGCGCACCGGCGGGCGGATGTCCGAGACCGCCCGGCTGCTCGGCATTTCCCGCACGACCTTGTGGGAGAAGATGCGGCGCTACGGCATCGCCGAGCCGCAGGGCCCGGCGGGCAACTCACGTCTGTGAACGTTCGAAAATCCGAACATCACCCTTCGCCTCTGTTGGATTCTGCAAACGGATCACCCCGCCTGACTGGTGATTCTCTAAGCCCAGCTGGCTGTCGCAGCGCTGGCATGCGATTTGCTTAGGATTGGGCGTCAAACCCGAGCCAAGGGAGGACCCAAGCGTGAAGCGTTGCAGGCTCATGGTCGAGGTGGGCCGCCGGCAGTTCCTGAGAGGCACTGCCGTGACGGCTGCCGGCGCTGCCGCTGTCGCGACGATGGCCGGTGCAGCGAAGCCAACACGCGCTGCCGGCGCCATCGCCTATCCGGGCAAGAAGCTCGCCAATATCCGCGACCTTCAGGTCAATGTCCCCTTTGATGTCGCTTATCCCGACGATGATGCCCCGGGCGTGCTTTTGAAAATGGGCCACGCCGTCGATGGCGGTGTCGGACCGGATGGCGATATCGTCGGCTTTTCGACCATCTGCCCGCACAAGGGCTTTCCGCTGCACTACGTCGCCGAAGATCGCACCTTCAACTGTCCAGGCCATTACTCCCGCTTCGATGCCGAAAAGGGTGGCCTGCAGATCTGGGGTCAGGCGACCATGAACCTGCCGCAGTATGAGCTGCACGTCGACGAGAATGGCGACATCTGGGCGACCGGCGTCGACGAACTGCTCTACGGGCGATTGTCCAACGTGCTCGGCTGAGGGAGGTGACGCGAGATGGCGTATAAGCGCAACGTCGACCGACTGCCGATCATTCCGCCCGACGCCAAAGAGCATGTGGCGATGTGCCACTTCTGCATCGTCGGCTGCGGCTACAAGGTCTACACCTGGGACGCCAACCGCGAAGGCGGCACAGCACCATCAGAGAACATCTTCGGCGTCGATTTGTCGAAACAGCAGCCAGCCGACTCTCCGGCCTGGTATGCGCCCTCGATGTACAACATCGTCAAGCAGAATGGGCGCGACGTCCACATCGTCATCAAGCCCGACCCGGACTGCGTGGTCAACAAAGGCCTCGGCTCGATCCGCGGTGCGCGGCTTGGCGAACTCTCCTATTCCACCATCACCGGCACCCAGACCAAGCGGCTCACCGATCCCATGGTCTGGCGCTATGGGCAGATGCAGCCGACGAGCTGGGACGACGCGCTCGATCTCGTCGCTCGGGTGACGGTGCGGGTGATCAAGGAGTATGGCGAGGATGGGCTGTTCGTCTCCGCCTTCGACCATGGCGGCGCTGGCGGCGGCTATGAGAACACCTGGGGCACGGGCAAGCTCTACTTTGGAGCGATGAAGGTCCGCAACATCCGCATCCACAATCGCCCGGCCTACAACTCCGAGGTCCACGCCAGCCGCGACATGGGCGTGGGCGAGCTCAACAATGCCTATGAGGATGCCGAACTCGCCGATACCATTGTCGCCATCGGCACCAACGCGCTCGAGACCCAGACCAACTATTTCCTCGCGCACTGGGTGCCGAACCTGCGCGGCGAGACACTCGAAAAGAAGAAACAGCTGCTGCCCGACGAGCCGCACGAGCCGGGCCGCATCATCATCGTCGATCCGCGCCGGACGGTGACCGTCAATGCCTGCGAGGTCGAGGCCGGCAAGGACCGGGTGCTGCATCTCGCCATCAACTCCGGCACCGATCTCGTGCTGTTCAATGCCTTGCTCACTTATATTGCGGATAAGGGCTGGATCGACCGCGAATTCATCGAGAAGTACACCGTCGGCTTCGAGACGCCGCCCGGCGAGGCGCCGATGTTCCCGGCTCGTCCCGGCGGGACCTTCGACGAGCCGCGTTGGCCGGGGTTCAACGAGGTGCTCGCGGCCAACCGCACCTCGATCGAGGAAGCCGCGCAGATCTGCGGCGTGCCGGCCGAAGACATCGTCAAGGCGGCGCACTGGATCGCGGAGCCCAAGGGCGGTAAGCGGCGCCGGACCATGTTCGGCTACGAGAAGGGTGTCATCTGGGGCAACGACAACTACCGGACCATTGGCTCGATCGTGAACCTGGCGCTCGCCACTGGCAACATCGGTCGTGAGGGCGGTGGGTGCGTGCGCCTCGGCGGCCATCAGGAAGGCTATGTGCGTCCCTCGGATGCCCATGTCGGCCGGCCGGCCCCCTATGTCGACCAGTTGCTGATCTCCGGCAAGGGCGGCGTCCACCACATCTGGGGTTGCGACCACTATAAGACGACGCTCAACGCGCATGAGTTCAAGCGCGTCTACAAGCGGCGCACCGATATGGTGAAGGACGCCATGAACAGCGTGCCCTACGGCGATCGCGAGGCCATGGTGGATGCGATCATGGCGGCGATCCGCATGGGCGGTCTGTTCGCCGTGGATGTCGACATCGTGCCGACGAAGATCGGTCAGCACTGCCATGTCTGGCTGCCCGCCGCGACCCAGGGCGAGATGAACCTCACCTCGATGAATGGTGAGCGGCGGATGCGGATTACGCAGCGCTATATGGATCCGCCGGGCCAGGCCATGCCTGACTGCCTGATTGCGGCGCGGCTCGCCAATCACATGGAGCGCGTCCTGCGCGAGATGGGTGATCATGAGTACGCCGACCGCTTCAAGGGCTTTGACTGGAAGACAGAAGAAGACGCCTTCATGGACGGCTACCACAAGCACGCCCATGGAGGTGAGTTCGTCACCTATGAGCGGCTGATCGCCATGGGCACGAACGGCTTCCAGGAGCCGGCTCAGGGCATCGATGCCAATGGGCGGATCATCGGCACGCCGCGCCTCTATGCCGACGGCCGGTTCTCCACTCCCGACGGCAAGGCCCGCTTCATGATCACGCAATGGCGTGGCCTGCAGGCGCCGGGCAAGGAGGAGCAGAAGCGGCGCTACCGCTTCCTGATCAACAACGGTCGTGCAAATGCCGTCTGGCAGTCGTGGTACTACGACGTCGACAACCGGCTGGTCATGGACCGCTGGCCCTATCCGTTCCTCGAGATGAACCCCGAGGACATGAAGGAGCTCGGCCTGCAGGCGGGCGACATCGTCGAGGTGTACAACGACGCCGGTGCCACCCAGGCGATGGTCTATCCCACGCCCACGGCCAAGCGCAACGAGACCTTCATGCTCTTCGCGGCTCCGCGGGGCGTGATGGGCAACGTGGTCAACGACGGGGTGAACGAGCTGGTCATCCCGAACTACAAGCAGACCTGGGCCAACATCCGCAAGATCGCGGACGCGCCGGCCGATGTGCGCAGGATCTCCTTCAAGTCGAAGGAGTACCGCTCCGCCTGAGCGGAGGATCCGTCTCCCCGACGGACGGGGGCCCCGTGCGGGGCCCCCGATCCGTTTGCGGCGCGAAGGTGTCAGGCCTACGCCCGCGTCTTCTCCGACGGCTCCCGCGGCAGCACCGCGGCGAGGAGGGCGAGACCGCCCAGCGCCGCCAGCAGCGACGCGGCCAGCACCGCGAGCCTGGTGGCCTCGAGGGCCTCGTCCTCGCCGAAGGCGAGCTGGGCGACGAACAGCGACATGGTGAAGCCGATGCCGGCGAGCAGCGCCGCGGCGGCGACCATCGGCCAGGTGGTGCCGGCCGGAAGGGCCGCGCCCAAGAGGCGTACCGCCAGCCACGACGCGCCGGTGATGCCGATCAGCTTGCCCACCGGCAGGCCCAGCAGGATGCCGAGGCCGAGGGGCTCCACAAGGCGCCCCAGTGCCGCCGGATCCACCGTCACGCCGGCGTTGACCAGGGCGAAGAGCGGCACCACCAGCCAGGCGACGTAGGGGGCGAGGGCGTGCTCGAAGCGGTGCAGGGGGCTTCGCGCCTCGACGAGGGCCTCGGCGGCGCGGGCGATCTCGAGGTCGACGCGCTCGAGTTCCCCTTCGAGCCGGCCCGCGAGCAGCCGCTCCAGCCGCTCGCGGTCCACCGTGCGGCTCACCGGCACCGCCGCCGCCAGCATCACGCCGGCCACGGTGGCGTGCAGGCCCGAGAGATAGACCGCGTACCACAGCAGCACGCCCAGCACCGTCCAGGTGAAGGCGCGGTGTCCGCCGGCGGCGCCGTAGGCGAAGGCCAGCGCCCACAGCAGCAGCGCCGCGGCGAAGGGCAGCGGGGCGAGACGTTCCGTGTAGAACAGGGCGATCACCGCCACCGCTCCGAGGTCGTCGACGATGGCCAGAGCCAAGAGGAACACCGTGAGCCCGGGCGGCACCCGCCGGCCGAAGACGGCGAGCAGCCCCACGGCGAAGGCGATGTCGGTGGCCATGGGCACTGCCCAGCCGCGCGCCTCCGGGGCGCCGAGGTTGAGGGCGAGGAACAGGCCGACGGGCACCACCATGCCGCCCACCGCGGCGGCGACGGGCAGCACGGCATCACGTCCCCGCGACAGCTCGCCCACCAGCAGCTCGCGCTTGATCTCGAGGCCGACCAGGAAGAAGAACAGCACCATCAGCAGGTCGTTGACGACGTGCTGCAGGTCCTTCTCGAGGCGCCAGTCGCCGAAGCCGAGGGAGACCGGCAGGTGCCGCAGCCCGCGGTAGGAGTCGGCATGGGGCGAGTTCGCCCACACCAGCGCGATCGCCGTGGCGGCCAGCAGCAGCACCGCGCCGGTGGTCTCCCGCTGCAGGAAGTCCTCGAGCGGCGTGAGCAGGCGTCCGGCCGTGCGTCCCACGGCCGCCGTGAGCCTGCCGGGTCGGTCGCTGGGCACGGATCGTCCCTCCCGGAGCCGGTGCCGGCCGCCGCTCTAACGATCCGCGTCCCGTTCCTCAAGCGCGGCGGGCCGGCGCCGTGAGGCTCTCAAATTTGCGCCTGCGGGCGTGGCTCGCCGACCGTCTCGCCGGGCGGCACGATGTGGCCGATGCGGGCGAACGGCTGGAGCTGCTCGGCGAGATCGCCGGCGCCGGGGCGGCGCTGCGCGTTGACAGGGGTGGGACGGAGGTGTGAATCCGACCCGGGAGGATCGTGACCAGGGAGAGACGCCGATGCCCCGACGCCGTCCCGCGCCGTCGCCCATCGCCGTGCTCGGCCGCCGCGGTTTCCTCGGCGGCACGCTGGCGGTGGCCGCCACGGTGGGTGCGCTGCGCCCGCGGGCGCTGTTCGCCGACGAGGAGAAGCGCGTCAACGTCTACAACTGGGACACCTACATCGGCGAGACGACGCTCGAGGACTTCACCCGCGAGACGGGGATCGAGGTCCGCTACGATCTCTACGCCTCCAACGACGAGCTCTTCGCCAAGCTGCGCGAGGGCAATCCCGGCTACGACGTGATCTTCCCCTCGAACGACTACGTCGAGCGGATGATCGCCGCGGACATGCTCATGCCGCTCGACCACGACAGGATTCCGAACCGGGTGCACATCGATCCGCTGTTCCAGGATCCGCCCTTCGATCCCGGCCGCCGCTACAGCATGCCCTACATGTGGGGCACCATGGGCATCGGCTACCGCAGGAGCGTGGCACAGCCGAAGAGCTGGAAGGCGCTGTTCGAGCCGGAGGAGCGCCACTGCGGGCGCATCGCGCTGCTCAACGACACGAGCGTCATCCAGGGGGCCCTCAAGTCTCTCGGCTATTCCGCCAACAGCCGCGATCCGGAGCAGATCGACGAGGCGGCGGAGCTGCTCATCCGCGCCAAGGCCTGCATCAAGACCTTCGCGCCCGACACCGGCCAGGACCTGCTGCTCTCCGGCGAGGTCGACCTCTGCTTCGAGTGGAACGGCGACATCCTCCGGGTCATGGAGGAGGATCCCGATCTGGCCTACGTGGTGCCGGAGGAGGGGAGCCTGCGCTGGGAGGACACCATGTGCATCCCCAGGGGCGCACCCCATCCGGACAACGCCCACGTCTTCATCGACTACATCCTGACTCCCGAGGTGCACGCCTCCATCGCCGCCTTCATCAAGTACGCCTGCCCCAACCGTACGGCGCTGCAGTATCTGCCCAGGGAGGACCTCGACAACCCGGCGATCTATCCGCCGCGCGAGGTGCTGGCGCGCTGCGAGGTCTCCGTCTACAAGGGCGAGGAGGTGGAGAGCCTCTACGAGAAGGCCCTCACCCGCGTGCTCGCCGCCTGAGCGGAGGACACGGCCGCTGCACCCCGGTGGGACCGGCGTCCCGCCGGCGGTTGCAGCGGGCGTCCCCGCGTGCATTCTCAGCCGCCGGTATCGCACGGACAGCGGGGTGCCCGCCGCGTGTGGAGCTGGATCGCCCATCTCGCCCTCTTCGGCCTGCTGGTCGCGGCGGCCCCCGTGGCCCCGTTCGATCCGCTCGATCCGCGCTCCTTCGTGCTGCTCGGGCTGGTGGGCGCCTGGCGCTACGGCTGGGGGGCGGTGCACCTCGTGCGCTCGCTCGTCTACCGCCACCTCGTCTTCCCGCGCTGGCGCCGGCTCGCGGAATCGCGCTGGCGCGCGTTCGACGGCCTGCCGCCGGAGGAGAAGGAGCGGCTGCTTCCGCACGTCTTCCTCGTGATCACCAGCTACCGCTATCCCACCGAGGCCACAGCCGCCTGCTACCGCGCCGCGATCGGCGAGGCGGTGCGCTACGGCGGGCGGGTCACCGTCGTCGCCTCGCTGGTGGAGCCCGCCGACCGCCGGCTGGTGAAGGAGGTCTTCCGGGCCCTCGCGCCACCGGAGCGGGTGAAGCTGGTGCTGGTGGAGCTGCCGCCCTTCGGCAAGCGCGAGGCGCTGGCCGCCGGCCTGGTGGCGGTCTCGCGCCGCATGCCGCGCCCGCACGACGTGGTGGCGGTGATGGACGGGGACACGGTGCTAACCCCGCGCTGCCTGCGCCGCAGCGTGCCCTTCCTCTCCCTCTTCCCCGACGTGGGCGGGGTGACCACCGACGAGGCGCCGCTGCCCCGCGGCGGCCCACCGGTGCACGCCTGGTTGGCCCTGCGCTTCGCCCGCCGGCACCTCTACATGTCCTCGGTGGCGCTCTCGCGCCGTCTTCTGGTGATGACCGGCCGCTTCTCCCTGTTCCCGGCGGCGGTGGCCACCGATCCCGCCTTCGTCGCCCGGGTGCGCGAGGACCACATCGACCACTGGCGGCTGGGCCGCATCCGCCTGCTCACCGGCGACGACAAGTCCACCTGGCTCTCGCTGCTCGAGCGCGGGCGGTCCATGGTCTACGTGCCCGACGTCCGCGTCCTCACCACCGAGAGCCTGCCGCACCGGCGTTTCCCCGTGGGCGCCACGCAGCTCATGTGGCGCTGGTTCGGCAACATGCTGCGCGCCGGACGGGCGGCGCTGGCGCTCGGCCCCGCCCGCACCGGCCTGTTCCTGTGGTGGTGCCTCGTCGACCAGCGGGTCTCGGCCTGGACGCCGCTCGTCGGACCGGTGGCGATCGCCATGCTGGCGGTGCTGGTCCACCCGCTGCTGCTCTACGCCTACCTGCTGTGGGTGCTGCTCACCCGCACGCTGCTGGTGCTGGGGCTCGCGGCGGCCACGGGCCGGCGGCTTTCGGGCCTCTCGCCCCTTATCCTCTGGTTCGACCAGGTCTACGGTGCCCTCGTGAAGACCACGGTGCTCTTCCGTCTCGACCGCCAGATGTGGACGCGCCAGCGCATCCGCGCGGATGCGGCGGGCGGGCCCTGGCGTGCGGCCTCCGCCTGGTTCGCCCAGGCGGTCGCCTACGGTGCCCTGGTGCTGGCCGTCGGGCTCGCCACGGGCTTTTTCGAACTGCCCCCGGCCGTGGCCGTGGGCGGCGGATCCTGACCGGGAGCGGACCGCGCACATGGAACCGCAGATCGCCCACGAGGCCGAGATCCACCGCCAGCACGTGCGGCTGCGCATTCCCATCCAGGTGGAGATCGACGGCCGGCGCTACGTGACCGACGACTGGTCCCCCGGCGGCTTCGGCGTCAACGCCGATCTTCCCGGGCGCGAGGCCGGCGACCGCTTCACCGCACGGCTGTTCTTCCCCTTCGAGGACTTCGAGCTGGTGGTGCCGGTGGACTGCCGCGTGGTCTACGTCACCGAGGACCGCGCGCGCTTCGGCTGCCGCTTCCTCGGCCTCTCGCGCGGCCAGATCGAGCTCTTCCGCTTCATCGTCGACGCCTACCTCTCGGGGGAGATCGTGAGCGCCGGAGACCTGCTGGCGGTGGTGGCGCGCGGAGGGGCGGAGGTGGCGGTGCGCCCGCTGGTGGAAGAGGAGTCGGGCGGCACGCTGCGCCGCATCCTCGGCCACGCGGCGCTGGTGGTGGCCGGCATCGCCGTCTTCGGCCTGCTGGCTCTGGGCGCCTACGAGCGCTTCTTCGTGGTCGAGACCGACGACGCCCTGGTGTGGGCGCCGCTCGTGCGCCTCGAGGCGCCCGTCACCGGCGAGGTGGTGGAGGCGGGGCCGCGCAGGCCGCTCTATGCGCCCGGCGATCTCCTGCTGCGCATCGACGCGCCCGACGGCCGCACGGTCTTCCTGAAGAGCCCGTGCAACTGCGCGGTGATCGACCGCCCGGTGCCGCCCGGCGCCTTCGCCCGCGAAGGACAGACGGTGGCGGTGCTGGCGGACGCCGACCGGCCGCTGGTGGTGCGCGCCCAGCTCCCGGTCGAGGACGCCATGGACATCCGCGTCGGCCAGCGGGCGCGGGTGTTCGTGCCGGGCGAGCCGGAGCCGGTGCTCGCCCAGGTGGAGCGGGTCGACTTCAAGCCGGACCTCGCCCTGCTCGGAGCCGGCTTGCCGGCCCCGCCGCGCAAGGCCCAGGTCTATCTCCGTCCGGACCGCCCCTTCGACTTCGACCGCTTGGGAAGCCTCGTGCGGGTGCGCTTCGACTGAACCTTCCACCCCCGGCCGGCTGCGGTCTGCAGCGCCCGGGAGATCCGTCCGGAGGCGGCCCGGCCCGTACGGATGCGGGCCTCGTTCATCCGTCCTGCGTCGATGGCCGTCCCCGGGGCGGCCCGGACGAGCGCGGGGATCCGTATCCCGGTGCGCTGCGCCCCTCCGCCGGATCGCACCCGCGCCGGAGCCGGATGTC